>CAVOCO010000042.1:0-7848 GCA_963694215.1 Phycisphaerae bacterium | reverse complement strand
CGCCTGAGCGGTCAGTTGCCAGTGGTTTGAGTCTTGGGCTCGATGAAGACCGCTGTTACGAAACATGGCGGGACATGCTCAAGACTGAGGCCGCGCTGGCAGTCGATGTGCGTATTGAGGTTGTAGTAATTGTGACGCCTAACGACGTGCACTTTCCTGTGGCGATGGCGGCACTTGAAGCGGGCTTTCACGTGGTGTGTGACAAGCCAATGGTCTGTACCCCTGATCAGGCCGACGCGCTCGTTGCTGCGCAGAAGGCGAGCGGCCGTGTGTTCGCTGTGACATACAACTACACCGGGTACCCGATGGTCAAGCAGATGAGAGCCATGGTGCGTTCTGGTGATATTGGAACGGTACGCAAAGTAATGGTTGAGTATTTACAGGGTTGGCTTGCGACGCCGCTTGAGAAGACAGGGCAGAAGCAAGCGGCGTGGCGGAGCGATCCAGCTAAGGCAGGCGCTGGAGCGCTGAGCGATATTGGATCGCACGCCGAGAACATCATGACCTATGTGACGGGTCTTACGCTGCGTAGTGTGACCGCTGAACTCGCCACGCTTGTGCCTGGGCGTGTGCTTGACGATGACGTCTCAGCTCTGCTTCGATTTGAGAATGGGGCGGCAGGCATCTTTGCCATTTCACAGGTGTGTGCCGGTTGCCGAAACGGTTTGCGTCTACGTGTGTGGGGCGAAACGGGTGGGCTTGAGTGGTCGCAAGAGTTGCCCAATACCTTGCTGCAGACTTCGCTTAATGGTCCGGACATCATGCACCGAGCCGGAGACGCGGGGCTGTGCACTGCGGCAGATTCACGCCTTCCAGGTGGCCACCCCGAGGGATTCATCGAGGCCTTTGCCAACATATATAAGAATGTTGCCGCCGCGATTCATGCGGGGCGTGATGATGGCAACGAGTTCGATTATCCGGACGTGCATGACGGTGCCAGGGGCGTGCGGTTTATCGCCAGTGCCACTTCATAGGTGGCCAGGCACTGCTGATGTGTCCTGAGATCTGATGTGCAATCGGTCTATAGAAATAAGGTCAATACACGCCGCACTTCAGGGGCTTTGCGAGACCCCATTGGAGGTGCTTGATTCCTTGACGTCATTGTCCATGACGCGGAGGTAGAGCCCGAAGTCCTGAGTGCCGTTGAGGACCTTGCACAGAATGGTATTGTCGCCCGGTTTGAGCATTGCAGTGAACGTCTTCGCATCACGTGTAGCGCCGTGGTATTCCGGGTCGTCAAATACGAGATCACTATTGACCCATACGCGGCACCCGTCATCTGTGCCGATGGCGAAACGGACCTCGCGTGCGTTTGGGCTATCGAGTGTGCATGTGGCGTACGCGATGGCGTCTGTGGGTTCGTCGCAGATTGGCGCAAGATCGAGGAATCCACTGTCATTCGTGGTGCGGTCGTGCCACGCAAGCGGGGTGCCGGCTTTGGTCAGTGGAGGCGTGAAGTGCACGATGCCGGGCTCTGGCGCTTGCTGCTCGGCGAGGGCTTGCATGGTGGCAGCGGGGAAGCACCCAGCCACTTGCCAGTTTTGAATGAGCCTGCCAGGCAGGCGCAAGGCATGTTCGCCCGCATATCTATTGGCATTGTCCCATCCAAATCGATCTAAATACGTCTGCAACAGTTTTGGTGCTGGTTTGATCGTGTCGCAAGCGGCCCAGGCTGAGAATGCGGTCGATCGATCAGTGGTGGGATCGCTCACGAGCGCGGCGAGCTGTTGGTAAGAGGTGTCGTCGCCAAACGATGTGGCAGCCTTGATACCGGCAATTCGCACAATGCGATTGTGGTCGCCGAGGGCGGCCTGAATAGCGTTGGCAGCGAGTTGTGGCTGCCGCGCGGCGAGTCCAGTGATCATAGCCCGACGATGCGGACCGGCTGCTCGCCACGTGGGCTCGATCGTAGACCATTCATCGTTCGCATCGATCATGGTGGACAGGGCGTCAAGCGGCGGTGTCCACGTGCCATCACCATTGGCGTCAACACGAATTGGCCCTGTGATGCAAAGTGGCAGAATGGGTCGGTCGCGGTCCCGAACGACTGGTGACATTGGCGTGTCGCTTTCGGCAAGAACGGTGATCCATGCGTCCTGCGCAATGTGCAGTGGAATGGGACCGATAGAGAGCGGTGGCGTGAAGCCATCCTCACTCAGATTAAACAGCCGTACTTGATCACCATCCACAAGTATGCGAATGCGGTCGACTGCAATCCACGGGGCTGCTTGTACTGAAATCGTTAAGTTGACCTGGTCGCTCTCCGCCGCGATGAGATCGCCGATTCCTCCACCATTGGCTTCAAGGGTGATGAACGGTCCGGTGGTCGCGATGACGGCGCCGCGGCGTATCGATTCGGCAACCTGTGCTGGATCAATAGCGTTTGGCAATGTGTCATCTACTCGGACGTAGGTCCGTGGGATGCCAGCGAAGTTCTTTTCCACTGCGTGTGAATCGCTGTTGCCCATGGGGGCGACGGCATGGCCGGCATTGACCATGTTGATCCAATCACGCACGACGCTGTGACGCGAGGCGCGAACGGGAACATCCGTGACTTCGGCGTCGTACCAGCCCCATCCCGCGTTTTCGTTGAGTACTTCGATGGCATCAAAGTCCCACGACCAGTCGGGATGATTCGACTTTGCTTCGAACGGATCAAGGTCGCGGTCGCCGAAGTAGTCGATGTTGCCCCAGCGTGGGTGATTGACTTGAATGACAGGCGTCACATTCCACGTGTTGGCATTGGTTCGCGTTTCGGCAAACATTGCTGGGGCTTCAGCCTTCCAGTCTATGACAGCGGCGTTTGGGTCCAGTGGGTAGGCATTGAAGTGGCCGTAGTTCGTTGAGATTTCGTTTCCAGTAACTGAAGTGAAGTGCGGTGCTGCGCCAACTTCCGCCATGGTTGGCCTGTAGTCAGTGTTGTGATTGTGATCGGTCGCGACGGCAAATTCAACGCCCTCTCCAGCGATCGAGATCATCCGCTCGGGCATGTTGGAGTCGCCGTGGCCACTGTGGGTGAGCGTGTGCAAGTGGAAGTCCCCGCCGGCCCACCCGGCGGTGTCGATTGCGCGGCGGAGCGTGGCCTTCCACTGCACATGGCTATCTTCGGATGGGCCAATATGCGTCGTGGCGATGTCGTATTCCATGCCGCGGCTCGCGATGACGAACCATTCCCCAGGTGGAATTGTGATGGCGCCTGCGCCGTCGATGTCGTACACGACGTTACGGCGGACGGCGAGCTGAGTCGGGTCGACGTTTGGATTGGTAAAGATCGAGCCGGGGTCAGTCTTGTCGCCGTGAAGAAAGGTCAGGCGGATCGGTGTCGGTAATCCTGATTCGTCGGTGATGGTGTAGTCGAGCACGCTCGTTGGGTGGCCGGGTGGCGTGATCTGAGCAGGGGACTGGGTGGCGGCGAGTGTGATAGCAATCAATGGTGTCAGCATGGTGGGATGCTAATGGGCGTAGCTTCGCTGCGGGGGAGCGCATGGCATGGGGGGCTGCAATTGAAGAAGATCAGAAGAGGAAGTAAACAGATTTAAGTGCAATGAACAGCCCCCCTCCAGAGTCGGGGGCTGTGGGTGTAGATCGAGTTGATTCTGGTGTCAGATCGAGGCCAGCATGTAACAGAGCAGGAAGATCAGGAGCATCGTCTCCGACCAGCCAAGCCGGGCAACAATGCACCATCCAAGATGCTCCGCGTGTTGACACGTTTGCAGAGCATCGAGCCTACAGAGATCTTAAATGCCAAAATAGTGGCACGCAGAGCGTTGTTTGGGGTGGGGGTAGTGTGTTCTGTGGCAGCCACTTGGGGTGGCAATGCTGCTCAGTCACTGAGCGGACTCAATGCTGCTCGTAAGCGTCCCAGATGGGCCTCAAAGGCCGATGCCCGGTGTATGGCCGACGTATTGATCGGTTCGCGGACCTGATCCATGCTCGGCGTGGCCGCCACGCGTTTGGACTCGTGGAATCGAAGCAGACCATCGTTCCAAGGAAGGCCGAGGAATTCCAGTACACCGCGCAGTATGGGCTCTGGCGATGAGACGAGCGATTCATATGACACTTCATGGATGGGGAGGTCGATGCTATCGGCCCAGTGTTTCATGATGCGCCGCTGCTGCACGATGGCGTGGCCGAGGTGTTCCAAGTCGGCAGTAAAGGACATCTGCGATGCGAACGAATTGCTGTAGCACGAGAGCGCCGTGTCCATTGGGTCGCGGACAATGTGCAGCACGCGCGTGTTGGGCAAGATCATGGAGGCAATACCCAGATTGAGGTAGTTCATCGGCAACTTGTCGACGACATACTCGCCGTGGCCAGCGTGCGATTCAATTCGATTGCAGTACGCGGCGGCTGCTTCCTCGACCTGCTCTTGCGTGGCCTTCCCGATGTGCTGCGGAAATTGATTGACACCGCCTATCGCCGCAGCCAAGTGTGTTGCAGCATCAGGCATGGCGGGACTTTCTCCCCCGGGCGTGATCTGAGGGTGCGCTGACAGTATCTGTTCAGTCAGCGTTGTGCCGCTTCGATACATCCCAACAACCAATACGGGTGTGAACGATGCTGGCTTGGCGCGCGGAAGCGACGGCAACGTCTCGCTGGTAAACGTCTCGATCATGGCGTCGACGAGCTGTTCATGTGTGTGTGGGTTCCAACGTCCACGATGCATAGCATTGCCCTGCGTCCAGCACCTGAAGGCGTCGTCGTATCGACCGGACTTCTCGTACGCGAGGCCGAGTTTCATGGTTATCGTGGAGACATGACTTGGTAGCCCGCGTTTGGAGGCCAGATATCGCTCCAAAGATTTGATCGCGCCGGGGCGGTCATCGAGCCGTTGCCTGATTCTCGCCCAAGCCAAGACGACGGCGAAGGAGGGGTTGCCCTTCTCAATGAGCGGCTGAAGCTGTTGCGAGGCATCTTCGCTCTGACCAAGTGATTCAAGAGTTTCAGCGAGTCCGGCATAGCTCGACGGAAGCGATGGGTCGAGGCGGATAGCTGTTCGGAAACATGCTTCAGCATCATCGAGCTTGTTGTTGAGGCGGTGGGCCGAGCCGAGGCGCACGTGGTGCGAGGCGACATGTGGTTCGCGTTCAAGAACGAGCTTTGCGTAGTGGTCGGGCAAGGGAAACGAACCTCGTGAGAGATCCGCATCAGCGAGGGCTGCAAGAATGTTCGAGTCATCAGGTTCAAGCTCGTGGGCAACCTTGAATGACTTCGCGGCAGCCGGCGCATTGGCATTGGCAAGTTCAGCGTGGCCTCGGCGATACCACAGCATGGCATCCTCAGGGAATCGCTGCGTGCCGAGGGTGCTCATTTCAAGAGCCGTACGGTGCTGACCCTTGTGCGTGCAGGCATCACACGCCGAGCGAAGCAAGTTGGGAGTGGCACTGCGAGACCGAGCAAGCGGTAGTAGCTGGCCGGCAAGTTCTCCGAGTCGATCTTGCTTGGCAAGTAGATCGGCCAAGGCCTGTAGCGCAGCCGGGTCGCGTGGACGCTTCCGGAGGTGCTTCTGGAGGGCTCGCTCCGCCTCAGCAGGTGGCAGAAGAGAGGCATCAGCCACCACGTTTTTTCTGCCTGTCTTGGCCATGGGCGGCCATTGTGGCAGGTTTTGTGCGAAGTTGTGCGAACGGTGCTGCCAACTCTCGCCCATTGGAGAATGTGGGCACTTACCCCAAATGCTCTGGAAAGCCTGGTGGGCGCGGCAATTGGCCGTCGCGGCGAGCGGGCTTTGCTTGGCGGGGTGGAATTGGCACGCCTTGAAGCGACAGCTGACTTCGCACGTCATCTGAGGCATAGCACGCGAGCATCAATTCAATGCCCTTGCCATAGGGCGGGCAAAGATCAATCAGCTCGATGGCCCCCGGCTGTCGCGGTGGTGCTGGTATAGCGAGCGCGGTATCGATGAGATAGGCGTACAACTCGCGATCAGTCAAGTGATCAGTATGTGCGAGGTAGACGCCCCGCTCGGCAAGAGAGACGATGAGCCGCTGTGAAATGGCGCCGATCCTCTGGTCACAAATGACATCTGGATTTGGCAGCCGGACGCCTTCTTTGCGAAGCCGCTCGACCCAGGTTTGTGCCGTATCTGCGCTCCATTCTCGAGCCGTTGAGAGCCACTTGATCAGATCGCCGTGGTCAAGGGGATCTTTCATGTCACTGAATTCGACTGTCTGTGGTCGGTGGTTGTGCGGTGTGTGTGGTTGATGCATGATCATTCTCTTACCTCCATGTTCAAGGTTGGGACCGTAGTGCAGGATTGGGGTCATTCAGGCAAATGCTGCCAAAACGCAGCACGCGGCTCAAACGCTGCTGCGGTAACCTGCATCGATGAAGTTATTCTTACTCAGTCTGTTGCTCATTCATGCAGCCGGGTGCGCCCCAGTTCTTCGGGGGCCGCTTGATTCAGCACGTCCAGAACAGGCGGCAGCTACGCTGGATCATGGGTACAGCTTGCTGCATCAGGTGCTCCACGAGGAGTCGTCGGTGACTCTGATTTTTGCTCTCAAAAAAGTGAGCGAGCCAATCGAGACGCTTGTGCGGCAGGTTGGCGACGCAGCCGCCAGCGGGGAGCGTTCTATTCGAAAGATGGCAGTTCTCTTGCCGCCGGTCGCGTACAATTCTGACGGTCTTCCGCTCATTGAGGTCAGCACACGACATCACATTGCAAATCAACTAGCGAAAAGCCTGCTGCTCGCCGGAGATTCTTTTGAACTGCAATTGTTACTCACGCAGCAGAATGCATGCGTTTACATTTCGGCATTGGCAAGCACACTTGCAACAGCAGAATCCAATGCAGAGCGGTCTGCCATGCTCACAGCCCTTGCTCGCGATTTTACTGCATTTAAGATGCAACTCGTATCGCATTTGAGCGTTTGTCAGCCGAAGGCGACGCCGCAAGGCTCATCGCAAGCCGCTCCCAAGTAGTTCCTAAATACATGCGGCTGCAAAGCGATGGCTTGAAAGGGGGGGCTGCTCGCGTGGTGGCTGGTGAGTGCGAAGTCTCACGCGAGGTACAAGGCTTGAAGTGAGCCTGCGCTGCGAAGAGCATTTATTGACAAGATCTGACTCGTCCGCAGATTCAAATGCGGCCATATGAACGGCGGAGATGGCATCGCCATCATCAGGGCGATTAGGCCTGGTGATCATGTGTTCTGATCGTCATGTCGCCGGCCTGTGAGATACCACGTGCGCATCGCGCCTTTGCCTTTGATTTCGACCTCGCCACGCTCCTCAAAGAGGAAGTCGTCTTGGAGCCGAATTCGAACCGCGTCTGACACTTGAATGTTACCTGGTTCGCCACAGGACTCCATGCGACTTGCAATGTTGACAACGTCGCCCCAGAGGTCGTACGAAAACTTAGTTGTGCCAACAATGCCCGCCACAACCGTTCCAGTGTGAATGCCGGTTCGCATGCGAATGTCACGGCCGGTTCGCGCCGCGTACTCTAAGACGGTCGCCTGCATGTCCAATGAGAACGCTGCAATTTGTTGCGTGTGCGTTGGACTACGGTCTGGCACGCCAGCGGCCACCATGTAGCAGTCGCCGATGGTCTTAATTTTTTCAACACCGTGTTTGAGGGCGAGTTCATCGAGTAATCCGAAGACTTCATTGAGCATCTCAACCACTTGTTTGGCGCCCACGCGAGCACTCATTTCCGTGAAGCCCACGATGTCGCTGAACAGTACCGACACTTCTGGGAAGGATTCGGCAATGCCCTCTTCGCCGCCCTTGAGCCGCTCGGCAATCGTAGCGGGCAAGACGTTGAGCAGAAGATGTTCACTGCGTTGGCGTTCTTCTTCGAGTGAAACGGCTTGTTCAGTCAGCGTAGAACGAGCTGCTTCAATTTCGTTC
>CAVOCO010000041.1:0-7926 GCA_963694215.1 Phycisphaerae bacterium | reverse complement strand
ACCTGGTCGGCTTGAACTCGTGATGGAACATCACAACGTCCAGCCCGGCATGGATACATCTGTGCTGGTCCGCACTCCGTTTCCAGGCGAGGCCCTCATCACAGTTGAAACAGATGAAATCACATCCTGCAAGATCGTTTCAGTCACTGGAGATGGCGTACGCATTCCCATCACAATTCCGGCAGAAGCGCGAGACTCTTGCTTTGTCGGCGTTACGCTCATTCGACCGCTCGACCCAAGCCGCACGCAGTGGCTTCCAATTCAGGCCCGCGGCGCAGCTCGCATTACGATAGATCGCAGCGCACACAACGTCGAGGCCACCATCGATGCTGCAGATGCTGCGCAACCTGGCGACGTGGTACACGTCACGGTCTCGGCGCCGCGACTTGAAGGATCACCTGCATCTCATCCAATGGTTCATATTTGGGCCGTTGAGGAAGGCGTCCTACTGCTGACCGCGTACAACGCCCCCCGTCTGGCCAACGTATTTCTGCAAGATCGGCGGCGCATCGTTGCAGGCGCGACCACTACATCAACCTTGCTACCAGACTATGTCCGGCCGGTCAGCATGGATCGCATTGGCGGAGATGCGGCAAGGCATTTCCGATCTCCAGTACCAATTCGGCAACGAGATATTCAAGTGCTGTGGCACGAAACACGACCACTTCCACAATCTGGCGTGCTGGAATGTGACTTCGAGATGCCTGCACTTGACGGCGCAATGCGAATCATGGCAGTGATCGTCGATGGAGATCAATTCGGACACGCGCAGCACCGCATCGGCGTTACGGCCCCGCTGGCTGTCATCGCAGCATTGCCTCGCGCGGTCGCGCCTGGTGACAGCATGGACATCCCAGTACAGATTCACAATCACACAACAACAGACATGTCGCTCAACTGCACACTCGAATACAGCGACACAGTCACAGCAACACTGACGCCATCTACCTTGACCGTTCCAGCGGGTGAACAACGAACCACCACCCTCCATGTCGATGCCAACACGATTGGACATGGCGAACTCAAACTTACCGCAACTCCAAATACTGGACAGCCCGCCATGCTCACTGGGAGCATTGCCATTCGCCCACCATTTGGGCGCACCACAATCGTGCAGCACCTCGAGGTCATGCCGGGCACGACAATTGATATCGAACGATCTCGAGCACTTGATGCAATCGACGGCTCCATTGAAGTTGTTCTAGGAGGTTCCCCGTCGATCGATCTTGGAGAGATCATCAAGGGGCTCATTGAGTACCCATGGGGTTGCGGCGAGCAAACTGGAAGCCGCACGCAAGGACTCATTGCGGCCCTGCGTATGCCAACAGAAGTAACTGGCGTCAGCGCAGCGACTATCCGCGACATGGCAAGCGCCGGGTTCACACGACTCTGGAATATGCAGCTGCGGGATGGTGGAATTGGGTACTGGGACGGCGAACGTGCCAATCCATGGGTAACGCTTCGCACGGCGCTCATGGCGCTTGACGCCCAAGACTACGCGCTTGAAATTCCAGATCAATTCGTCGATGACCTTGTTGCCTGGGCAGCAGACCACGCGAGAAAACTGCGATCAGAATCCCATCCCGATCTTGCTGCATTGGCCTGCCGTGTACTTGCAAAATCAGGCAGGCCTGACGGTGCGCTCTTGCGTTCAATGATCGGCAACGCGACTGTACATTCGGCAACCACACTCGCTCACCTTGCAGGTGCTGCAGCCGAGACGGGCGACATTGACACAGCTCAAACGCTGCTTGAAGGCATCTCCTCTCATCTTCATCGAGCGCAGTACAACCGCTTCCAATCAGAGGCGCATCAAGCAGCCATAGTGCTCGATGTCATTCTTCGATATGACCTCAATACGCCGCTACGACTCCAACTGCTTCGCATTCTGACCGAGAACCGAGATGAAACTGGCTGGAGTACAACCTTTGCCAACGCCGCTGCTGTCGACGCGCTCTCGCAGTGGCCGACACAAGAAGCAGATTTGACCGTTGCAGGAATCCTTACCATCGGGGGCCGCGACATTGACGTCACAGGAAGTGAACCGGCGCGATACACCATCACCCCGGACCTCACCACAACACGCACCGAACGCATTGCGTCCACCGGTGACGCTCCTTTGTATGTCACGATCAGTTCATCTGGAGTCCCGACGCAGCGTGGACCGGTTCCAGCACTACAGCATGGCATTCATCTCACCAAGGAATGGTTCGATCCGCTTGGAAAGAAAATTTCACCACATACACCACTTGCCGCCGGCGATCTTGTCACTGTTGACATCACGGTGTCCACGCCAACACAGCAGGGATGGGATGACGTTGCCGTCGTGGATGTTCTACCCGGCGGCATGGAGTTTGAACTTCCAAGCTTGGTCACCAGCGCTGCCACCAACTCGGTATCACTTGAAGACGTAGATCACGCTGAGTTCCTCGATGATCGCATAGTTGTATTTCTACGCGTTACCGAAGAAAAGAAACATATTCGATACGTCCTCCGAGCCGTTGTACCGGGCAAGTGGGCTGTACCTCCAACCAATGCTGTGGCCATGTACAACGCCGAGGCACATGGTCGAACTGAAACGCGTCAGGTTCGGATTGCCATGCCATGAGACAACTCATCCCATCGCGAAAGTGCGTACTGCGATGCTGCGCGGCGGGCGGTGTTGTGATGACCATCGCAGGAATCGCCTTCACCACCTTGTGGCACGTCTACCCACTTCCCGAGGACATGCTGGGTTCTGGACCACCCGGAGCGATCACGCTTGCTCTAGATGGCGAGGTGCTGCTTAACATCACGGCGCCGGACGACATGAAACGTCTCCCTATTGGCATTGATGACATGAGTCCATGGATTCCACTTGCGCTGGTAGCCGCTGAAGATGCGCGCTTCAACGCACACATCGGAATTGATCCAATAGCAATCGCCAGCAGCCTGGCCGACAACATCGCATCCGGCCGCGTCGTCCGCGGAGCAAGCACGATCACCATGCAAGTTGCTGGCATGAAGTTGGGCCACCCAAGAACCTGGACAGGCAAGGCCGTTGAAGGGTTTCGCGCGCTGCAGATTGATGCCAAGTACGACAAGTCGCAGATCCTTGAGTCATGGCTCAATATGGCATCATTTGGCGGCAATGTGATTGGTATCGAGGCTGCAAGTCGGGCATGGTTTGGCAAGCCAGCACTTCACTGCACGCTGGCCGAATCTGCACTGCTCGTTGGTCTCCCAAAGTCGCCCGAGAGGTTCCGCCCAGATCGGCATCTACAAAGCGCAATTTCCCGCCGTGATGAGGTGCTCTCACGAATGCTGCTCACCAAGTCGATTACCAAGAAGACGTTTCAACAAGCAGTCGCAGATCAACCAGTACTCAATCAAACAAAGCGGCTTCGCAATGACGATCATGCTGGATGGCTAGCCTTGAGACGTGACCCCAGCCCGGTCCGCCATACAACCATTGATCCAGAACTGCAGAATATTGCAAGCACCATCGCGCGTCGGCATCTTGAGCGACTGCCACATGAAATTGATGTCGCCGTCGTGCTTGTTAATTTGAACACATCTTCTGTCCGCGCGCTCATCGGATCGGCCAATTATGATGATCCGCGTGATGGCCAGATCAACGGCGCCATCGCTCGGCGGTCGCCAGGATCCGCCCTCAAGCCATTTGTGTATGCGGCCGCATTCGAGTCGGGCCGGCTCTTGCCAGATTCCATAGTGGATGATTCCCCACTGGACATTGATGGATGGCGGCCGCGTAATATCGATCGCTCTTGGCGTGGCCCGCTGACCGCAGCAGCGGCGCTTGTGGAATCTCGCAATACCCCAGCAATTCGAATTGGCCGCGATCTTGGCGTCGGCCACGTCGCCGCCACGATGCGGCGATGCGGCCTACGTCTGCCCGAATCCACAGCGCATACCGCAGGCCTGTCACTGGTCGTAGGCGGAATGGAAGTCACACCTTGGAGCCTCGCTGAAGCCTACGCCACACTTGCACGGGGAGGCGAGCACATGCCCATCCATTTGATTGATGGCGCTGCTACGCCGCGGCGCAGAGCACTTTCTCGCGATACGTGCCGCGCAATCGAATACTGCCTCGCCGGTGAACCAACCGACGCAGACTGCATCATGCCGTTTCTGGCCGCAAAGACCGGCACAAGCAGCGGGCACCGCGATGCGCTAGCTGCAGGATGGAATCGCAACTGGGCCGCCGTCGTCTGGATTGGCAGGTTTGATGATCGTGGTGATCCTGTACTGCTCGGGGCCGACGCGGCGATGCCGATACTGCAAGAACTGATGTACCACCCAGCACTTTCAACCACGCGTACCGATTCCGAGTGGACACCATGGACGGTGCGTCGTCCCGTTGGTCGCGCATCGCCGAAGCACGTGGCCATTCTTGATCCACGTGACGGAGACATCCTGTACGCCATGGACACAACCATGACATTTACGCCGCGGATTCGCGGCAGTACTGAATCAAGCATGCTCTTTCTCGACGGAGCACCTGTGCAGCACAAGATGCTTACGGTTTCAACCGGGCAGCATGAACTACGACTTGTGCAAGCAGGTCATGAGCCACATGCAATACGATTTGAAGTCGTTGATGGATCGTGATGATCTCACCATTCCGTCGCGTATAGCTACTTGCCCGCGACCTCTGAATTCGATTGCTTAAGCATTCGGTACAGGGGAATATCAACGAAGAACGGCATCAGTGGCACGACCGAACCAACGAGACCGAGCCACATCATCTTGGCCGAGAGTGGAACGCTCGTCCGCCCGATCCAGAACATCATGGCGAGCGCGACGAATAACAGACCGTGTACTGGGCCCATGATCTTGACCCCCACTGGCATGTCATACATGTACTTCATAGGCATCGCGACAAAGAACAGGGCAAGCGTAGAGAAGCCTTCTAGCAAGCCAACCCAAATGAGCCAGCGAAGATACGTACGGTTAAGTGTGGTAGTCATGAAGACTGGAATGATATCGATGTCATCCAGCTGTGGAACGACATTTAGTCAATTAGTCTGTCATAGCCTGCGTGGCGTGCTCGGGCAGCCACACCCGCCCACCCACCGAGCAAACTGGCGAAGGCGTGCCCCCTCTAAGTGAGGCTCGCTACGCCAGCTGCATTCTGCCATCAACCCATTGCTCGCTTTCGACAAGGTGATGACTCCAGAACAGACCGTTTAGGTCGTACTTGTGTTTGATCTCAAGTAGCCGCGGGTAATGTTTGCCCCAATACTGGCTGACCCGCCGAAGCCGGGTCATTCACATTCCGAGTGTGAACTTCCCTGACTTTAAGTCCTGCACACCCGACACTATCTTTAGAGAACCGTCTTTGACGCCATTTGAGAGGATCTCCGAACCCTTCAAGAGCTTGGAAATACCTTCATGAGCGTTACATGCGACGGCCTTATTGATTGCATCTGGCGCGTCTATGTCTGCGTTCTCAACACACGGAACAACGATCTGATCGATCAGGGCGGGCAAGCTTCCGGGCAACACGCTGGTGTCATCGCGGTTCTCCATGGCCGCAATTACCGCGCCGCATGATGAATGACCCATAATCACAATGGCTTTGCACCCAAGGACCGCAACGCCGTACTCGAGGCTCGCGATAATTTCTGGGGTCGGCACATTGCCAGCCACAGCGCACACGAAGAGTTCGCCAAGTGGTTGATCAAAGACGATTTCAGGCGAGACGCGAGAATCGGCGCATCGAATGATTGCAGCGAATGGTGCCTGCCCCTGGGCAAGTCCGGCCCGAGCTGCAGGAAGATTGTGTGACTCTACTTTGCCCTCGACATAACGGGCGTTTCCAGACATCAAATCGGCAATTGCAGCATTAGGCGTTTCAGGAGAAAGCGTTTCTGTCATGGCGTGTGTCACAAGGACGCCTCCAAAAATTGTCAACCCGATGGCAAGGGCCGCTGTTACTGGGAATCGAAGAGTACTCATCATTTTCTATCCTCTTTGTCTGAATCTATAAGCAACTGTTGGCGACTTTCAGGCACCGAGAGGCATCATATCCGAATCGGGCATGCTCGATCGCCCCTCTAAGGGAACCATTGATGCCAACGTAGGTTGCCGAAGTCACATTTTTCGAACCAACACGATTCCTTCCTGTGCTCCCAGGGAAGCTCGGCGGCGACATGCCATATAGAACATTGTGCTAATCGAATTTCCGCAAAGGACGAGGGCATTATGCACTTCGCGGCGATGTTTAATCGGGCGGCAACTACCCCACTCAGATTGGTCTATTCCAAAAGCATCGCTGTGGTGATCTGTGGCTAATTCGCTCATACTCAACGTGGCAACGTGCCCAATTGAAAGTGAGCCGGGGCACAACGCCGCAATGACGAAAACCACTTCCAGCGTCTATGTTTCAGGGCCTCTTTACTCGAGATCCCTAATGCGACAGATATCATTGACGATGGCCAAAACGTCAGTTGACGCTAGTTCGGAGCCCTCATGAGGATCTGTAGAATGACTCAGGCTCTGAATGTAAAAAGATTCCCGCACACGAGGTGACTGCCCGCATGCCAACTCCACCCGCCACACCTGATTCCATCGACTTCTTCGGTATTCACGCGATGCTCACTGACGAGCAACGTGCAGCGCAGACCATGGTCGCCCGCTTTGTTGATGATCGCGTAATACCACTCATGCCTGATGCCTTTGATACGGGCCGGTTCCCAGTCGAACTCATTCCAGAAATAGCAAAACTCGGCCTGCTTGGCTACACCATCAATGGCCATGGATGCGCTGATGGGAACTACCTGACATACGGACTAATCAATCAGGAACTTGAACGCGGAGATTCGGCCATTCGCACCTTCGTGTCTGTGCAAGGCAGCCTATGCATGTACCCAATCATGACATTTGGAACCGCTGAGCAACAGCAACGCTGGATACCACCGATGGCCAAAGGTGAGATCATCGGGTGCTTTGGGCTGAGCGAGGCTGGCGGTGGATCCGACCCTTCAGTGATGACTACAACAGCACGTCGTGATGGCGATGACTGGATCATAAATGGTTCGAAGAAGTGGATTACAAACGGGACCATCGCCGACGTTGCCATCGTGTGGGCCGCGACAGACGATGGCATCCGTGGCTTTCTCGTCGAGAAGGACATGAAAGGCTACACCTCGTGTGACATCACGCAGAAGTTTTCGCTTCGCGCATCTGTCACCAGTGATTTGTTCTTTGACAATGTACGGGTGCCGTCTTCCAACATGCTTGCCGGAGTACGAGGACTCAAAGGGCCACTGAACTGCCTCTCACAAGCACGCTACGGCATTGCGTGGGGCGCGATCGGAGCCGCGCAGGCCTGCCTGAGCGAAGTGCTTGCCTACACCAAGAATCGAGAGCTCTTTGGTAGACCGCTCTCGCACACGCAGTCCATTCAACTTCGTCTTGCCGATATGTGCCGCCGCATCACAACAGGACAACTACTAGCATGGCAACTTGGATGCCTGAAGGATGCTGGAACACTGCACCACAGCCAGGTCTCAATGGCAAAATGGAATAACGTTCGGCTCGCCATCGACATTGCCCGAGACGCCCGAGACATGCTTGGTGCCAATGGCGTCAGCGTCAAACTCTGCGCAATGAGACACATGCTTAATCTCGAAAGCGTCATTACCTACGAAGGTACGCAGAGCGTGCATCAGTTCGTCGTTGGACGGGAACTCACTGGTCACGCTGCATTTTAGCCAGCGGTGCTACCAGCACGCGTCCCATCCACAGAGCCCGGAAGCGAACTCGAGATCATCGAAGGAGGACGCGCGGTACAGAATGCTGTCCGCCGCAGCTCGGCAAAAACCCTGACGCTCGTGATTGGCGGCATGGTCATGCTGGCGACTCAAAAAACACTCTCGCAGTGTTGGCCTATGCCAGGCGAGAACTCAAGCGTGGAGACTC
>CAVOCO010000040.1:0-7941 GCA_963694215.1 Phycisphaerae bacterium | reverse complement strand
CGGATGCCGATTGGTCTGGCCATTTGGTTACTCGCCGCAACCTTTGTGATTGGGCATGGCGTCGCACTGTGGTCGCACTTTTCAGAGGCCAATGAAGATATTGCTGCTGATGTCGATCACCTCGTGCAAGAGGTACTGCCAGATATCCGCATCATCATTGGCGTCTTCTGCGGAACGCTCTTTATCTCGCGTGTTGTTCGTCGGACACAATTGATGATCGAGCGCCAGGCTGCCGACACCGGAGCCGAGATGGACATGACCGCGCTGCAGGCGCTCTTTGGGATCGGCGTTGTCATTGTGTGGATCATGGGAATCATTGTTGGCATGCAGTCGCTCGGCATGAATATGAGTGCCATTCTGACGATCGGTGGTATTGGGTCGGCCGCATTCGCTTTTGCAGCGAAGGACGTGATTGCGAACTTCTTTGGCGGCATCATGGTGCTCTTCAACCGTCCGTTTAGGGTGGGCGACTGGGTCGTGGTGAAAGGTATCGAAGGTGGGATCGAACGCATCGGTTTGTATGCGACCTATATCCGCACCGGTGACAAGCGGTTGGTCTATGTGCCCAATTCTATATTTGTCTCAGGTGTGATCGAGAATACATCGAAGCGGACCAGCCGCCGGCTGAGCGAAACGATTGGTGTGCGGTACGACGATTTCGACGCCGTAGAACGGATCATTGGTGACTTGGGAACGCTCTTTGAGGGCGATGACGCCATCAATCATAATCAACCCGTCCGTGTGACCTTTGGTGGCTACGGCGACTCGGCAATTGATATTTCGATTCTGGCATTCACTCACACGACTTCGATTGCTGAGTACGTCAAGATTCGTGAGCGGCTCATGCTGGAAGTCGGGCGTATTGTGCAGAAGCATGGGGCCGACTTTGCATTCCCGACGATGACGGTGGATATGCCTGCGGCCAGCACATGAAAGAACGCCGCCGCAGAGTAGTGACGCTCCCTCGGGGGCGCGTAGCAAACTTCACGGCGGCGATCTGATGTGACGTGGTTGATCAGCCCCTCTAAGCGGGCTGCGCACATTTTAAAGTAAACGTATTCAGGACTGCTTGCCTTGGGGAGCTACTCGATTCCCCCGCCTTCTTGCTTGTCTTGTTCATTTCCGATGAGGGCACCAGTGCCAGCGCCAATCGCGCCGCCGATGCCAGCGCCAAGAGGTCCTGCAATAAGCGCGCCGCTTGCTGCGCCAGCGCCGCCGCCGATGAGCGCATCGGTTCCGGCATGGGTTTTACAGCCAGCGAGGCCGGCTGCTGCTGCGGTGGTGAGGGTCAATGCAATGATAGTACGCATGGGTGTGGACTCCTAGTTGGGGGTAGTGTGCCATGGTGGGCCAGAGGTGTCAATCCTTTGGCGTGCTTTGTGGGGTATCGGCCCATGGGTCTGCAATGTGGCATGCGCGGCCAGTTCGGGCGATATAGTCTTGATGGTAGTTCTCAGCGGCATGGAAGGTGGCAGCTGGTTCCACTTGCGTCGCAAGTGGTGCAGCGTATTGTCCGGAAGCGCCGAGTGAGCGTATGGCGTCAGTGGCAATTTTGTGCTGAAGTGGCGAAGTGAACCAAATGCCAGAACGGTACTGCGTACCAACGTCCGGCCCTTGCCTGTTTACCTCAATCGGATTGTGCATTCGAAAGAATGCTTCAACGAGATCTTTGTATGTGATCTCTGCTGGATTGAATACGACCTTGACTGACTCTGCGTGACCGCTTGTGCCAGCGCACACGGCATCGTAGGTTGCCTTGGCATCATCGCCCTGCATGTATCCACTTGTCGCTTCAATAACTCCAGATCCCTGCTGGAAGTAATGCTCAATGCCCCAGAAGCAACCGCCTGCAAAATAAGCTGTTTCGGTGGCTATTGGTTGCATGGTGCTCGGTAGATCAGAGCCGGTCTCATGAAACACCAGGGCGGCTGAGTTCAGGCAGTGCCGTTCCCCCGTAGGCGGCGGGCCATCTGGGAACACGTGCCCAAGATGCGATGTACAGCGGGCGCACTCAATTTCAGTGCGAACCATACCGTGCGCGCGATCTTCGACGCGGGCGACATGGTCGTCATCAAACGGCTGGAAGAAGCTCGGCCATCCAGTGCCGGAGGTGTATTTGTGCTCACTTGAGAACAGTGGTAATCCACAGACGACGCATGTGTACGTGCCAACCTGCTTGTTGTCGAGCAATGTGCCGCAAAACTGTTGTTCCGTGCCTGCTCGTTGTGTGACCTCGATGATCTCAGGACTGAGAGATTCAAGCATGGCTGCGTGGGAAGATGGATTGGGTCGGGTCAGGTCAAAGCCACTCTTCGAGATAGTGGGCATGGCGGGTGAATCCTTGGTCTGTTGTGCTGTGGGGGGCGTGTGTTCAGTAGCGCCACTGCAGCCAATCAGGCTGAGGCCGGTCAAAATGAACGGTATGAGGGAAGTCATCATGACACGATGGTACGTCAGTTGCTGCGGCCAGTTCTTGGTATGTCGTCCCGATTGGTGTAACCTGCATGGAATCATGCATATTGAATTAGTGAAGACGTTTGGATTCGAAGCAGCCCATTGGTTGCCAACCTTTGCCGATGGCCATAAGTGCCGCCGGATGCACGGGCACTCCTTCAAGGTCGACGTGGCTGTATCCGGACCAGTTGATCCGAAGAAAGGCTATCTGATCGATTACGGCGATATTTCTGCGGCGTGGGCGGGGTTAGATGATCAGCTCGATCACCATGTTCTGAATGAAATTGAGGGCCTAGAAAATCCAACAAGCGAAATGCTAGCAGTGTGGGTGTGGGATCGCCTGAAGCCACAGCTCCCTATTCTTGAGTCAATCACCGTTCATGAGACCTGCACAAGTAGCTGTGTGTATCGCGGCTGACTGGCACGGTTGGCGTGAGATACGCCGCGTTCCACACTGAGGAGACACATTTCTATGTCCAGCATTCCGGCCGTTCATATCATCGATGGCGTTCGCGTTGGCTCGATTGGGGCCAGTTCAACATTTGCCAACATAAATCCGGCCACAGGCGAAGTGCTTGCTCAAGTGCCGCTAGATGGTGGCGCTGCTGTTGATGCAGCAGTTGCTGCAGCGGCTGCAGCGTTCCCAGCGTGGTCGCAAACGCCAGTGGGCGAGCGGTGCCAAGTGCTCTTTGCCTACAAGCAAGTTCTTGAAAATCACTTTGAAGAACTGACAGATCTGATTGTGATGGAGCACGGCAAGAATGTGCCAGAAGCCCGCGGGGATGTGCGGCGTGGCATTGACTGTATTGAATATGCATGCGGGGCTCCATCGTTGATGATGGGGCGGACGCTGCCTCGGATTGCCGTGTCGAGTTCCTTTAGCCGCGAACGTGAAGAGAACATTCCGCTCGATAGCACCATGGAGCGATTACCAATTGGTGTGTGCGCTGGTATCACGCCGTTTAACTTTCCTATCATGGTTCCCATGTGGATGTGGCCAATGGCGATTGCTTGCGGCAACACATTTGTGCTCAAGCCCAGTGAGAAAGTGTCGCTGTGTGCGGTGCGCGAGGTCGAGCTTGCCTATGAGGCAGGGCTCCCTAACGGTGTCTTGAATCTGGTGCTTGGGGGCGTTGAGGCGTCAACCAAACTCATCACGCATCCAGATGTCAAGGCGGTGTCATTCGTTGGATCGACGCCTGTGGCAAAGCAAGTGTACGCAACCGCTACAGCAGCGGGTAAGCGGGCACAGTGCATGGGCGGCGCGAAGAACTGCATGCTCATCATGCCAGATGCAAATCGAGATGCGGCCGTTGACGGCGTGCTCAGCTCTGCCTTTGGCAACGCAGGGCAGCGATGTCTTGCCGGGTCAGTTGCGATTCCGGTTGGTGAAGCAGCCGAATGGTTTGTGCCGGCAATTGTCGAGGCAGCAAAGGGCATCAAGACTGCCAGAGGCAACGAGTCCGGCTGCGGCATGGGTCCGCTTATCGATTCAGCAAGTGGTAGCCGGGTGACCAAGGCAATTGCTGCTGGAGTTGATGAGGGCGCAACGTTGCTGCTTGATGGCCGCGAAGCCGACATGCCAGAGGGTGACTGCTTTGTTGGGCCAACTGTCTTTGGCGACGTCACGCCAGGCATGAGCCTTGCCGAAGATGAGATATTCGGGCCAGTGCTGTCGATCATGCCCCGGGCAACGCTTGACGATGCCATCGAGGTTACACGTCAGTCGCCATTTGGCAACATGGCTGTGATGTTCACTGCGAGCGGCTACGCAGCCAATCGCTTCCGCACAGAAGCAGGGGCTGGCATGATCGGGATCAATGTCGGAGTTCCTGCGCCAATGGCTGTATTTCCATTCTCTGGCTGGAAAGATTCATTCTTTGGCACGCTCCATGCCAATGGAGAAGATGCGGTGCGATTCTTTACAGAGTGCCGCATCCTTGTGAGCCGCTGGTTCTGATTGGAAAGGACATTCATGCCTCGCATTACTCGCGCCGCCCTGATTCAAGCATCAAACGTGCTATCCGATTCGACAGATGTTCATGCCATCAAGCAGGCGATGATCGACAAGCATCTGCCACTGATCGCTCAGGCCGCAGCCCAAGGGGCTCAGGTGTGTTGTTTGCAGGAGATATTCTGCGGGCCGTACTTCTGCGCTGAGCAAGACGCGCGGTGGTATGAAACGGCCGAGCCTGTGCCTGACGGGCCAACCATCAAGTTGATGCAGCAGGTTGCCAAAGAGCACAAAATGATTCTGATTGTGCCTATCTATGAACAGGCGATGACTGGTGTGTACTACAACACCGCTGCTGTAATCGATGAGCACGGTACGTATCTCGGTCGATACCGCAAGCACCACATCCCGCACTGCAACCCTGGATTCTGGGAAAAATTCTACTTCACCCCTGGGAACGACGGGTATCCAGTATTTGATACCAGTGCCGGAAAGATCGGCGTCTACATTTGCTATGACAGGCACTTCCCTGAAGGTGCTCGGGCACTTGGTTTGGCTGGGGCTGAGATTGTCTTCAATCCATCTGCCACCGTGGCCGGGCTGAGCGAGTATCTCTGGAAGCTTGAACAGCCCGCCCACGCCGTGGCGAATCAGTTTTATGTCGGCGCGATTAATCGCGTTGGCACCGAGGCGCCATGGAATATTGGCAAGTTCTACGGGCAGTCCTACTTCTGTGATCCACGCGGGAAGATTCTGGTCGAAGGCAGCCGTGATGACGATGAAGTCGTGATTGCGGATCTTGACTTGGATCTCATCGAAGAGGTCCGCAACACCTGGCAGTTCTTCCGTGATCGTCGCCCGGAGACGTATGGACCACTCACCAACGGATGAGTAGCCCGCTGAGCAATTCAGACCTTGCCCCAGTCCCGCCCGAGGGACGCACTTGGTCGAAGTGGAACATTGCCGCGTTGTGGATTGGTATGGCGGTTTGTATTCCGACCTACATGCTTGCCGCTGGCATGATTGCTTCTGGCATGACGTGGTGGCAAGCTGTACTGACGGTGCTGCTTGGCAACCTCATCGTGCTGCTTCCCATGATTGCAAACGGTCATGCAGGCACCAAGTATGGCGTGCCGTTTCCAGTCATTGCCCGCGCAAGCTTTGGCACGCTTGGCGCCCATGTGCCGGCAATGGCCAGGGCCATCGTGGCCTGTGGATGGTTTGGGATACAGACATGGATTGGCGGCGCGGCCATCTACTCGATCTTGGTGACGCTCAACTGGATCTCGCCAGCGACTGATCTAGACATGTTGCCAGTACTGGGCATCTCGTCCGGTCAATTCATGTGCTTTATCGCGTTCTGGCTCGTGCATGTCGCCATCGTGATGACTGGCATTGAGTCAATCAAATGGCTTGAAGCCTACGCTGCGCCATTCTTGATTGCGTGCGGAGTCGCACTTTTTGCATGGGCGATCTTCGCAGTTGACAGCGCTGCAGAGCTCTTTGCAGCGGGTCCGTCGCGTCCGGACGGCGTGTCATTTTGGTCAATCTTCTTTCCGCAACTCACTGCCATGGTCGGGTTCTGGGCCACGCTGAGTTTGACGATCCCTGACTTCACCCGGTACTGCCGAACACAGAAAGATCAAGCCGTGGGCCAACTTATTGGATTGCCTTCGACGATGACATTGTTTTCATTCGTTGGCATCATCGTGACAGGCGCGACTGTTGTGCTGTATGGCAAGGCCATTTGGGATCCTATCGAGCTCGTTTCTCGCATGGGTTCACCGACAATCGTCGTGGTCGCATTGATCGCTGTGCTCATCGCAACACTATCGACCAATCTCGCAGCCAATGTGGTTGGCCCTGCAAACGGGTTCTCCAACCTATGGCCACGAAAGATTGGCTTTCGATCTGGCGCATTGATTACCGCGGTCATTGGCGTGCTCATTATGCCGTGGCGGCTCATGAGTGATCTCTCTGAGTACATCTTTGTATGGCTCATTGGGTACAGCGCTTTGCTTGGTCCGATTGCGGGAATCATGATTTGTGATTACTTCATTATTCGCCGTACTAAGATCAATGCAGAAGCGCTCTATGACCCAGATGGCGAATACGCTGGCATCAGTCTTGCTGCCATGTCGGCCTTGGTACTCTCGGTCCTTCCCAATGTTCCCGGATTCTTCAATGCGGCCACGGGTACAGCAGGTACGGAGGACGCGCCGTTTCCCGCCGTGTTTGATGAGATCTACGTGTATGCCTGGTTCGTTGGCATTTCGCTCGCAATGGTGCTGTATTGGATCTTTAAGCAACTCGGGCCGTCCAAGCCTGGAACAACATGGAAAGCAACACGATGACTTTGCCCAATCTGCCCGCATGTAATCACCACCCACAACCCTATGACGGCCCAACCCGTGAAGCGGTGCTCGATATGCGGCGGGAGTTTCTTACGCCTGCACTAGTGACCTACTACGCCGATCCGATCATGATTGTCGAAGGGCATATGCAGTGGCTCTTTGACGAAACGGGGCGTCGCTATCTCGATGGAATCGCTGGTATCGTGACTGTTTCGGTGGGGCACTGTCATCCGAAGGTTGTTGAGGCTGTGCGTGAGCAGAACGAACGATTGCAGCACACAACGACGATCTATCTGAACCCGAATATTGCCCAGTTCGGTAAGAAACTCATTTCGACCTTCCCCAAAGACTCCGGACTCGGTGTTTGCTACTTCACTAACTCAGGAAGCGAAGCAAATGAACTCGCCATGCTGATGGCGCGCCTTCACACTGGCAACTTCGACATTCTTGCCCTTCGCAATGCGTATCACGGCCTGAGCAATCAGGCGATGGGACTGACGGCTCTGCATTCCTGGAAGTACCCGTACCCACATGGATTTGGTGTGAAGCACGTCAAGGGTCCAGATCGATACCGCGGGGCACATGGGTACGATGATCCTGATGCAGGAGCGAAGTATGCGGATGAAGTCGAGGACGTGCTTCGATATGCCACGTCGGGCGTAGTTGCTGGCTTTATTGCAGAACCTATTCAAGGTGTGGGCGGAACGATTGAACTGCCGGAGGGGTACTTGCCCAAGGTCTACGAATTGATCCGGGCGCACGGTGGCTTGTGTATTAGCGATGAGGTTCAAACAGGCTTTGGTCGTACAGGGACGAAATTTTGGGGGTTCGAGAATCACGGCGTGAAGCCAGACATCGTCACGATGGCAAAGGGCATAGGCAACGGCGTTCCACTGGGGTGCTGTGTTGCCCGCGCCGAGGTTGCTGATTGCATGAAGCAACGACTGCACTTCAACACATACGGCGGCAATCCTGTTTCAATGGCCCAGGGACTTGCAACCCTCAATGTGATTCTCGAAGACAAGTTGCAGCAGCACGCGGCTGACGTGGGTGGCTACCTCAAGCAGGGTCTTCAGGATTTGCAAGACCGACATGACATCGTTGGCGATGTTCGCGGGCAGGGCTTGATGCTTGGGATGGAACTTGTGTCAGACCGCGTTGCGAAGACGCCAGCATCGA
>CAVOCO010000039.1:0-8071 GCA_963694215.1 Phycisphaerae bacterium | reverse complement strand
AGACAACGCCCCCAAGAACCAATCCAACCAATACCGCTGTGAGGCCAATCCGATACCAGCCGAAGGCTTTCAGCCCGTGCCTGCTCAGATAGGACAGCAGCCACGTAACCGTAAAGAACGTCGCCACCGCCGCAACACCAAGGCCAACGAGCACCGGCGTCCAGCCGAGCACGGTGAACATGTCTGGTTGATCGGACATGGTGTTCTTGAGCAGTTTCCATACTGTGGCGCCGCCAATTGTGGGCAGCGCAAGTAGGAATGAAAACCGAGCCGCTGCCGCAGGTCGCATGCCAACGAGCATGCCGCCGAGCAAGGTCATCATGAGGCGGCTTGTGCCAGGCCACATGGCAATGCACTGCAGCAGACCAATCTGAAGGGCCGCGACGGCAGTCAGTTCGCTGCCCTTGAGGGATGTCTGCTGCTCAGGGCGAAGCCGTCGATCGCTCACCACCATGACGATGCCGCCGAGGCCCAGGGCAAGCAGTACGGGCTCGGGGTGCATCAGCCTTGACTCAATCCAATCATCTAGTAGCGGGCCGAGTATTGCGGCCGGTATGAAGGCAATGATGATGTTTCGTGCGAGGCGAAGGCCTTCGCGGTTGCGACCGAGCAGCCCTTGGATCATGTGGCCTACGGATTGCCTGAAGAGCCACAGCACCGCGAGGATCGCGCCGCCCTGAATCACAATCATCAGGGTGTCCATGGCCGCCTTGACTTCCGCAGGCGAATCAAGCCCCAGTAGCGAGGCGGTTACGACGAGGTGTCCAGTCGAACTGACCGGCAATGCTTCGGTAATGCCCTCGACGAGGCCAAGCAAAATGGCGTCGATGATTCCAAGTGGATTGTTCACAGGGGTGGGGGCTCCGGATCGGGGGGGAAGTATGATGGCATCGGCATATGCAGACCTCACACGCCACCTTCGACGATCGGGATCTCTCGACCATTGTGCTGATTGGCGCAAGAGGCTCTGGAAAAAGCACGGTAGGACGATTGCTCGCCGGCACGCTGGGCATTGACTTCATTGATCTTGATGATCGGGCGTTGGCGTTGTGCGGCCAGCCAAGCATCTCGGCCGTCTTTGAGCGCCAGGGCGAGGCTGCATGGCGACAAGCCGAGGCTACTGCGCTTACTGCGGCGCTCAGGTCGACTTCAGTGGTACTTGCGACAGGTGGAGGCGTTGCATGTATTGAGCCTGCGCAGAGCGTGCTACGTGGCGCCGCCGCGACAGGCACGTTCGACATTGTTTGGCTTCAGTGTGATGGGCAAACGCTTCGCAGTCGACTTGCCAAAGACATCGGTGATCGCCCATCGCTCACTGGCCGCGATCCAGTCGCCGAAACTATCGACCTGGCAGCCTCACGAGCATCTGCGTATAAAGATATTTCTACGCACACAGTTGACGCGTCGGCCTTGCCCGAACAAGTCGCTGAGCATATTCGAGCCATTCTCTCGCCCTCGGTGTAGTAGACCACCCGCCGCGGCAACTCTGCGGAGCAGCACCTTCTCCGCAGCCGGTGTGCAGGAAAATTGAATAACAGGCCCGAATACACAGCTGGATCTTCCACGTGTGGGAGAGCCGGCGCGAAGTGGGCGGATGATCAATGTTAGGGTTTGCACGACGAAGCAAACAGATCGTCAATCCGAGTGGCGATGCGCGGCATATCAAAACTGTACGATTGATTCCCCGTGTCAACCAGAGGTTCACATGTCTGGGGTGAGCTGGCGTCCCATTGACCGCTTGCGATTGATCATCTTGCGGCCAAGTCTGGTCTTCATACGGGCGCGGAATCCAAACATGCGAGCCCGCTTCACTTTGCTCACGCGGCGGGGGTAATGCATTGCCATGATCAGAATCCTTGCTCATCTTGGCCGAGCCCCACAAACTGGGGCGGGCATCTGAAGTCCATTCCACCCTGCATCCGCGAACGTCATGTCCGCTCGGACCGGGGTGAGATCCACCACTCTAACAGATCAAATACGAACTTCCAAGTCCCACGGTCAGGTGGTACAGTGAAGAAGTCGCGGGCGGGCGGGACGGCCCCCGGAGTGGGCCACCCCATCCTCGCGTGATAATGAAGGCGAAAGAGTTGTTTTTTCGCTGCTGGGGCGTCCTAATACCCCTTTGGTGGGTGTCTGCGGCGTGCTCATCTCAACTCGATCTGGGGCAGCGAGGAGCCATCCAACCCATGGATGATGCGACACTACAGCGGGCAGAAGACCTGCTTGAATACGACTTTGAGGATCGGGCGGTGCTCAACCGGGCATTGACGCACTCGTCAATTGCGGTGTCGCGGAAAGACAGCAATGAGCGATTGGAGTTTCTTGGCGACTCAGTCTTGGGGCTTGTCGTCTGTGAATACTTGCACCGGCAGTATCCAGAACTACTCGAAGGTGACATGACCAAGGTCAAGTCATCGGTCGTGAGCCGCCGCGTCTGCGCCGAAGAAGCTCGCCGTATTGGGCTCGATACATTGCTCGTTCTGGGGAAGGGCATGGCGGCCGCACGCGAGTTGCCATCTTCGGTGGCAGCAGCCGTGTGGGAGTCCATCATCGGCGCCTTGTACGTTGATGGCGGCATGGAGGTTGCCCAGGACTTTATTCTCTCATCGCTTGAGTCTCGTATTGAGGAAGCTGTGCAATCGGGGCACCATCACAACTTTAAGAGCGTCCTGCAGCAAATCGCTCAGCGCATGTTTGCAGAGATGCCGTCGTATGCAGTGCTCGATGAGAAAGGGCCTGATCACGCAAAGTGCTTCGAGGTCGGCGTCACTATTGGCGGTCGAAAATTCGGAGCATGTTGGGGGCCAAACAAGAAGAAGGCCGAACAAGATGCGGCCCTTGCCGCGCTCGAAGAACTCGATGTGGCCACCGTTGATGACAACGGCGAGGTCGAGATCGACTTCTAAACTTTTAGTCCACCACCACACGTCCAACATTGGCTTTTGTGCTGCCGATAGCGACCACTGTGAGACCTTCTCCATTTTGGAATGTGGCTGCACCGCCAGGCCCGTCTGCTGTAATTCCAGCGAGTACGACAGGCGTGCCGTCTGCATTCATCAGGTTGAGCGCGCCGCCGCGAACAGTGGCAGCAAGCGCCGCAGTAGTGCGGCCATCAGGTGTCATTAAGGCAAACTCGGGCGTCCCATCAGCGGCCGCATCAGCAACCGCAGTGCCGCCTGGCCCGTGCACTGAGAGCCGGCCTCGGTTTGGGCCTGCTGCATGCAAAAGGGCGACAGGCTTACCAGTTTGATCAGACACTGCGACAAGGCCCATGCCGCCCTTGGTCGTGCTCAGTGTGGCGATTCGCGTGCCGTCCGCAGCCAGCACATCAACTGCTGCGGCCAATCCATCAACGCCGCCAGTGAGGCGGACCTGGCCCGATTCGCCGTTGCCAAGCACCATTCGTCCGGCTCCGTGTGAAGCATAAAGCGAAAGGGCATTGTCGCTTGTGGAGATAATTGCTGCGTCTGGGTCACTCGCCATCATGACCGACTCAGTGTCGCCGCCAGCGAGGTTGAGAGTTGCGGTTCCACCAGCGAGGGTGATGGCCGATGCCACACCAGCCTGAATGGTGGCG
Organism: Phycisphaerae bacterium; assembly: GCA_963694215.1. GTDB lineage: Bacteria > Planctomycetota > Phycisphaerae > Phycisphaerales > SM1A02 > UBA12567. The sequence continues at coordinate 4,494 of CAVOCO010000039.1, read as the reverse complement.
GTTCCATGCGGAGCCGAGAGAGTCAACGCTGTTTCGCCATCGATTGCCTGGGCGCGAAGAACGCGTTGTCCGCCTTGTTGAATATCTAGCCCGCCCAGTGCGAGCAGGCGAAGTGTGGTGTCGCCTGCAATGAGGTTGCCACCATCGTCAGAGGGCTGCAGGCGAAGCGTGTCTGAGTCATCTGTGCCTGCTGCAAAGGCGATGGCGTCTACGCCGAGCGTGAGCCGTTGATGTCCCTGTGTGTCGGTGAACGCGATCGAAGGCGTTGCCGCGGCCTGCATGACGATTTTCGTGTGACCGTCTGGGGTCTCGAGCGTCATTGTTCCACCCGCCTCAGAGCCGGCGAGCGTCACGGCGCGTTTGCCCTGCCCATCCCATGCTGCGAGTGAGCCACCACCGTCGGTGGCCCAGGCGCCAGCGACATTGACGCCGTCGGTATTCCAGACAGCGAGATCACCACCGTGGTCATTAGATCCGAGCCGCATCAGGTTCTCGCCCGTGGGCGACCACACGTCCAGTCGTCCGCCGCCAGCATCGGTGCCAGCTGAGAGCACGACGCGTCCTTCGGCATCGAGCACTTCCAGTCGGTGTGTCCGAATGGCATCGAGCCGTGTGATGTCATTCGCGCCGAGCAGCACGAAGATGCCGAGGCAGCCAAGTGTGGTAGTCATTCCGTAGCGGTATCTGCGGGCCCGCGTGTTGGCGACTTTGAGCTGCGACTCAAGGCGTTCAAGTCGAGCATCGACAGAAAGTGGTGTGTGCGAGTGATTCATCGATCATCTCCTGCCCTGAAAGGGGGGACGGGGGTCGGGGTGGTCAATTGGAAATCGGGTCGTGTGCGGCGCGTGGTGGCACGGTGCCCCATGCGCGGGCGTAGAGGTCTGATGGGAATGCGAGGTAACCGGGGTACTCTGCTCGGGCTTGTTGCACGCTGCTGCGGTCGATCGTCACCATGCCAATAGCGTCTTCGGTTTCAAGCACAACTGTCCCGTCCGGGGCAACGGCAATACTTGGTCCACCGATTGCCACGCCCTCTTCCGGACCAGGCCTGTTGACGGAGAGTATCCAGCATCCACTTGTGAGTGCATTGGCTTGAAAGATCGGACGCCACTTGACATACGTTGCAGTTTCTGTGGAGCGGGGAACAAGAACGGCATCGGCCCCTTGTGCGCCCAGAATGTGCGTCCCGAATGGACGATTGTTATCCGAGCAGATTTGGAATCCCAGGTTCAAGCCGAAGGCTGACACAGGACGCGGAATCGTGTTGTCCGCTTGGTAGTGATCGGCTTCCCAGAACCCAGGTTCGTCGGGAATATGGATCTTGCGGTAGCCATGCAAGAATGACCCGTCTGGTCCGAAGAGCAGCGCGGTGTTGAATCGTCGGCCTTGCTCATCGTGGACAATCGCGCCACCAAGCAGCCCGATTCCGATTTCGGCTGCAATGGCAGACTGGAGTTGGTGCCGTGGACCTTCGGCGGGCTCTGCGTCTTCATCGCGGGCCGTCTTGGTGGCCGGGACCCAGGGCAGCATGGCGAGCTCAGGCAGGACCGCCAAGGCGGCGCCGGCCTTCTTTGCTTCTTGCAGTCTTTGTCGCAGGCGATCTGGTCCTTCGTCGCTATAGAAGACGTCGCGGATCAGGGCGATGGTGAGTGAGTCCGTCATTGACGCAGTGTACGGTCCGGCAGTCGTGTTGGACGCCTTGGGCGATGGTTGGCGGAGCTTCGCAGTGAAGGCAACGGGACCGTGGCCAATGAGGCCCATCGGCGAGTCGAATGCTTGCCCGCAGTAAATGCCGCTTCGCAGCGCCATCATTCGATAGGCTTTCCCACATGGCCAATCTTACCTTGACCCTCTCGCGTCACATCCCGGCTCCGCAACAGGTTGTGTGGGCTGCCGTGAGCGACATTCCAGGCAGCGCTGATCGCATTGAGGGCATCGTCGGTATTGAGATGCTCACAGGAGACACGATGGAGGTTGGGGCCCGCTGGAAGGAGACCCGCACGCTCTTCAGGCGTGAGACGACTGAGGAAATGGAAGTCACGATCTTCGAGCCGCCGCTGCGGTATGTCGTCGAAGCAGACTCGTGTGGTGCTCACTTCACGAGCGAACTGCGATGTGATCCTGACGGCGATGACGCAACCACTCTAGTGATGACTATTGAGACCATTCCGACAACTTTCTTTGCCCGCCTTATGAAACCGATCGCCAAGCTCACGATGGGGACCATGCGAAAGATGGTCGAGAAGGATCTCGATGACATCTTTCGAGCATGCACGCCAGGTTTAGAAGACGAGACGTCGTCCGATGAGATCGCTGACGTATGAGCACGCTCGCGGCCATCTTCGATCTTGATGGGACCCTCATTGATAGCTACAACGCGCACTTCGCTGCGTGGAAGACGGTCTCGGATGAGATCGGACACGCGTTGACCGAGACGCAGTTTCAGCAACAGTTTGGCCGCAAGAACGAACCGATTTTAAAGGAACTCCATGAACTTGCTGGGCGAGCAGTGCCGACGGCTACGCAGATTGATCAGCTCGCTCAGGTCAAGGAAACGCGGTATCGAGCCTTAATTAGTGACGCCTTCCCAGAAATGGTGGGGGCGGTCTCGCTGATTCATCAGCTTCAGGGCAGTGGGTGGAAAGTCGCCATCGGCTCATCGGCGCCGCGGTGCAATATTGACTTCTGTGTTGAACGGTTCCAGGCCCTTGGCGTTCAGTTCGACGCCGTATCCTGCGGGGACGACGTCGCTCATGGGAAGCCGGCGCCAGATGTCTTTTTGCTTGCCGCTTCGCGGCTTGGTGTTGAGCCCGCCGCGTGCGTAGTACTCGAAGATGCCGTCGCAGGAATTGACGCGGCCCGGAATGCGAAGATGGGCAGTATTGGCGTGGCATCAACCGGACGCACGCGGGCAGAGCTCTCACACGCGGGCCGCGTAGTTGACTGCTTGAGCGAGTTATGCCCAGCCTCGCTCGCGAAGTTTTGTGAGGTATCGGCATGAGTGAGTGTGATCTTGGCCTTGCAACTACATGGTTCCTTGCAGCCCGCACGATGGCCTGCGGAGGCGATGAACCATCGGCAGCAGAAGAAGCCGCGGCCGGTCTGTTTGGGCGTGCCATTCTTGGCCTCGATGAAGACTCTTGCATTGCTGCGAAAAAGAAGGATCACATGCAGTCGCTGACGCTTATTGACTGCATGTCAATGGCAGGGCATCTTCCACGCGGGACCGCAGACCAAGTGATGACCGGTGTAATGATGATTGCCTACGCGGCGGCGAGCATGCAGCCGCTTCAAGTGCGGTGGGCTTCCATGCTCGCTTCAGCCATGGAGATGAGCGAAGATCGCTTTCAGCGGTGCTGCGTGAATGCCCGAGTTGTGGCTTCGATGCTTCCTCATGAACAGGAGGCCGTCGGTGGCTGATCAACCGAGCAACTTCGACTTTCTCGAGAAGTACGATGATCGTGTCGCGCATCTCGCGCGGCAGGCTGAGCTGTATGTGCACAGTGACCCAGACTCGGCGCTCTTCAAGTTGCGGCTCATGGTCGAGATTATGGCGCGCACGTTGATTGAAATGCAGGTGCCCGAACTTGTCGATTCTGATCTCAGTGTCATGCTGCGTTCCCTGCAGCGAAGTGGTATTTTGACGCGGCGCGAAGCCGACGACATGCACGCTATTCGCCGAGATGGCAATGCAGCCGTGCACGGCTATGACAGCACGACGCCAACAGCGATGCGTCGATTGCGTGATGCCTGGCGTTTGTCACGGTGGTATGCCACACTCGTTAAACGTGGCGCGAAGGTGCAGGTCAAAGAGTTCAATCCGCCGATCCCACCTGTCGAAGACGCCTCTCAGCGGGCTGCTCGGCTTCGCGCAGAGGCCTTGGAAGAAGCGGTAGAGGCGAGGAGAGATCGCACGCGGGAAGCGTTGCTGCTCTTTGGGGATCAAGACGACATCCCGGCCATGCGGTGGCGACTTCGGGGTGAACTTCGGGCCCTTGAGGGCGTGGCGGCTGCTGCAGGTGAACCGATTGTTGATGCCGACTTTGTTGCGGTCGTGATGGCGATGGATTTGGAGCAGATTCTGGAGCATCCGGCTTGGGGGCAGTCGAGCCAGGACGCCAAATTAAATGTCGAGTCGCAGTTCGCAGCCTTCAAAGACGCTCACAGCGACGCGGAGGCCGCGTATTTGGCAGAACGAGCCGAATTGGCACGAGACGCTCGTCGAGCCTGATTCGCCCTTGACCTGCCTTTGAGATTATTGGTATTTTCCGAATATCTCTATTGATCAGGCGCTGGGGGGCCGATGGGCACACAATAGAGCTTTGTGCGTAGGCTACTTGTTGCCTGCAGTGCGTTCTGGCCTCACACTGCTTGAGCTGCGTGGTTGATAGATTCTTCGTCAAATACAGGGAGTTCTTCTCGATGGCATTGGTATTAATTCTTGGATTGACTGCTGGTCTTGCTGCTGGAACGGGCGAGATCACGACGGGCTTT
>CAVOCO010000038.1:0-8195 GCA_963694215.1 Phycisphaerae bacterium | reverse complement strand
TTCTTTCTCGTCTCACGGGTTGCCGGCAGTGTTCCGCTTCGGCACGACCTTGCGCCAATTGCACTTGGGATTCTTGCCATTCTCGTCGCCCTTCTTGTGTTTGCCCCAATTGATCGAGTCGCCGCGGTGTGGGGATGTGCTCTTGCCATGGTGCTAACGCGATGCGCCACAGGAACAGAAGCAAGAAACGGGATTCACTGGCAAGTTCTTCTGGTCATTGCAGGAGCCATCGGCATCGGCAAGGCGCTCGTTTCTACTGGACTTGCGGATCTCGCAGGCAGCCAAATCGCATTCGTTGGTGTTGATTGGGGATTGCCGACCATGCTGATCATCGTCTTCCTTGCGGGGTCGGTCGCGTCGCAGTTCATTACCAACTATGCAGCAGCAGCACTTCTCTTCCCAATTGGTATGACGATCGCAGCGTCGATGCATATTGATCCTGCGCCTATCGTCTTTGTTCTCATGCTTGGCGTGGGCGGCAGCTTTATCAGCCCCATTGGGTATCAGACTAATCTGATGGTGTACGGACCAGGTGGATACCGCTTCCTTGACTATGCCAGACTTGGCGTGCCGCTGACCATTCTGCTCGCCGTGCTATGCGCATTCATTGCACCACTGGTATACGGATCGTGACATCTCAATCGCCCGGACAGGTTCGGATGCTCGCTGGCTGGACATGCGTCATCCTTGGATGGCTCATCGTCGGGCTGTTTGTCTTTGGCTGGATTATGAGTGACCGCTGGTGGTGGAGCCAGTGGCTCTCGTGGATTCCCGCATTCTCGCTCGTGCCCGCGGGACTCCTTGCTTGGGTCGGACAACTTCTCATACGAATCCCGAATATGTCAAAATGGATTGCTGTGAGCCTGATAGCAGCAGGACTCGTCATCTCCACCACACGCCTTTTACTACTCGGCGGCTACTGGTTCAGCGGACCGCCACTGACACAAGAAACGATTCGCATTCTGCAATGGAACTCGGGACCAGTGCCAAACAATGTTACCCCGTATGCAGAGTTCATCGTGCAGACCGATGCGGACATCACCATTGTCGAAGGGGCACGCCGAACAACAACCGACCCGCTCTTCCGATCGTGGGCGCGTGACAAAACACTCGCGATGAGAGGTCCATTTCTCATTGCAAGCAAACTCCCAATCACGCACCTTCAAATGGCCGCATGGTCCCACGACATTCTGCTCTTCGAACTCAGTGTGGAGCAGCACAATGGTCAGTCACTTGATCTACTGATTATTGATCTTCCCTCTGATCCCAATCGCAGCCGGAGGGCCATCATCGAGCAAGTTGCACAAGTTCGACCACGGCTACACCGCGTGCCCCACGTTGCCATTGGTGACTTCAATCTCACGCAGAACAGTTCGCAACTCAATCGCGTACTGCCTGGCTTCTTCCCGGCTTGGCCAGCCGCAGGACTTGGGTGGAGTGGTACGTGGCCCCGATTGTTCCCAATCTTCCGACTCGACCACGTGATCTCACCTCGGCCAACGCCGGTACAACTCATCACCACGATCGATCCCGGGTGCGGCAGGCATCGAGCACAACTCATTGCAATTGACGGGCGGCGAGTATCCAGTAGCGACTAGTGGACGGCTGATTCCCAGTACCCAAGTTTGGTCCACGGATTAGTAAAGATCTCGTGAATCACGCGATTATGGTACGAGAAGCTGATCGGTTCCCGGGATGTCTCTAAAGGCAATTTTGGCATGATTGTTGGATCGGGCATCCATTCAACCGACCCACTCGCTCGCAGAATATTGATGCCGTCTCGGTGAGTCAAGTCGCTCTGACGACGCATGCCATCGGTAACGAGAATCTTGTCAGCATCACGTTCAAGTGATGCGAGTCGACCACGATCATCAAGATGACCGCAGTAGTGGTAGTTGGAGTACACAACGTGATCGGGCGGGCCGGCGGCTTCTTCGCCGGGGCGTTGCCAATCATTTTCGTATCGTTCAAATGGGTGTGAGCCCCAATGAGCCGGAGCATAGAACGTGGTCGGTTCGGGAATCAATCCACTGGAAAACAAATGCCCAAGACCATCCCAGCCATGCCACAGTGCCTGTGGCTGCGGAGCACGACGCAACTTCTTCTCAAGAGTAGCAGCCGCATTGAAACCTGATCCGATGCCCCGCTCTTCATTCGTCAACGGCGCATACACCCGCATCAACTCAGAAAGATCTGGGTTGTCATCAAACAACAGACGACTTGGCGGAAGTTTGCTGTTGTGACTTCCGGCCCAGAGCGTGAACCCTTGACCAAGTGAGCGTTGATTGCTCGCGCTCAGCATGCGGTACGTCGTCTGACGAACACGGGCGAGTCCGGGCATCAACAAACCGAGCAAAATCGACATCACTGCAACAACTACCATCAACTCGACGAGACTAAAACCGCGTCGAGGAGTCGCTCTTTGGTTGGAAGGCCGGTTGGCCATTCGCATCCTTTCTGCCATAAGTCGCACCAAATTAGTTCATTGGAGGAAACTTGTACTCTCTATACCATACCCGCTCACGTAGAAGAATCGAAAATGAAATTGCCCGGTAGCTGAAGGAAAGCCCGATAATGTTTAACTTCAATTTCCTCAATAACTAAGTATATTGAAGCCATTGGCCCTCAGTGGTATGGTGGGACGTGGTGCCCGCTTCCAGGAGTCCTCTGACATCAACGAAGACCTCCAACTCATGCAAAGAATCGCTAGCGGCGACGAATCCGCCGTTTCTGAGCTATACGACCGCTTTGGAGGCCTCGTCTTCCGCGGCGCAAGGCAGTTGCTGCCTTCTGATGCTGAGGCTGAGGACGCTGTGCAGGAAGTTTTTCTACGACTCTGGCGAACGGCAGACAGATTTGACCCCGCACGGGCAAAATTAGTGACCTGGGTCATGCTGCTCACGCGGCGTCATGTCATCGATCGAATCCGCCGAGCAGCGGTACGTCCAAAAACAATCGAGATGAACGCAATCAATGAAGGATTCGGCGGTGCACACGAATCCAAGGCATCTTCAGTAGAACGCAATGTGCAGCTTCAGAAATGCCTCGCTACATTGCCTGAGATACAGCGTGCTGTTATCGAACGAGCTTATTTACAAGGTTTTACACTTCGAGAAGTGTCAATTCAACTTGAAATGCCCCTTGGAACGGTCAAATCGGCCCTGAGCCGTGGTTTGGCACGATTGCGAGCGAATGCATCTCAAGATCTTCCGGGTTGGGCTGCATCCTAATGAAGATTTCCCGCGAACAGTATCCCGAGGCTACTACTCCCATGACAAATCCCCCTATCTACACGCCACCCAATGAGTTAGCCGAACTGGCTCTGCTCGATGCATACGGCCTTCTTGAGCCCGCTGAGCAAATGCGGTTTGAGCAGGCTTTCTTGGCCGTCTCTCCTGACGTCCAAGCTGAGGTTCGACGGGTGCAAACCGAAATCGCTATGGACGAAGCCCTGCTTCCAAACTGCGAACCTTCTGTAGAACTCAAGATCAAAGTGCTGGCGAGAATCCGCTCAGCCATGGATATGGATACTTCTGGCATGCTGCGCGTTGACGAACTGCCCTTTCAGCGTGACACGCTGGGGTACATCGGAAGCAAAAGCAACATTATGAGTTCGGTTTGGACGTGGCGGATGGCTGCGTTGGTGTTGCTTGGCGTATGCCTGACCTTGGTTGTCATGGCAAACACCAGCCAGCGACACTTTGACCGCATGTTCGAAGAGGCCATCCGTCTTCATACCGACCGCGAAATTGAGTCTGCCCTCGGCACTGAGTTCCAGCCCTATATGGACTTGATGCGTCGCTCCACAGCCAAACAACAGTACGTCGCCATCAATGGTGGCCAGGGCCTTGTTCGGATTTCAATCGATGAGGCCACCGGGGACATCTTCCTGCTCGCGATGGATCTTGATAATCAAGATGGGCCGTGCTCATTCACGATCAGAAATGCACAGGGCGATGAGTTGGCCTCAGCTGTGATTCGCACCGATCGATACATCGATGGTGTTTCGCTCAGCGTAGATCCAACCCTCTTGGCCGGCACACAGTTCGTGTTGCGAGATGCGGACAATCGCGTCATCGCTTCAAGCACCTTCGTCTGAGCCCCCCGCTTACTCGCTGCGTTCTCCCCACGCCTGTTCATGCGCTTTAAGTTCGGCGGTCACAGCTTCCTGCTCGGAAACTGTAGCGGCGAGGACTTCAGGGTCTGACCACACGCGTTCTTCACCAAGAGAATCAGCGAGCACCGAGAGCCGTAGTTCAAACTTGTCAATGCGTTTTTCAAGATCTGCTGTTGAGAGCTTGTCAAATGGAGAGGACTTCTTCTTCGTCGGTGCGAGCGCCAATGCCTCAGGCGACTTCGATCTCTCGGTAGACACTGTTCCTTGCTTCGCAAACCAATCTGAGACTGTGCCCTCGTGAACGATCGCGCTGCCTTCACCATCCAGCACAATCAGCCGATTGCAAATCGACTCAAGCATGGCTCTGTCATGGCTCACAAGAAGCACTGTGCCTTCGTAGGGGCCACCCTTTCGAAGTACTGCTTCAAGTCGCTCAGCGGTCGCCACATCAATGTGGTTACTTGGTTCATCAAGTACAAGCACGTTGTGTCCACTACCAAACAAGCCCGCCAGAATAGCCCGGGCACGCTCACCTCCAGAAAGTGTGCCAAGCAGTCGATCTTGATCCTCACCAGTGAACATGAATGCGCCAGAGAGATTACGAGCTGATTGTTCACTCGCAGGCTTTCCGCTCGCTGTCGCAAGCGCACGCAGCACCCATTCCCATACCGCAAGCTCTGGATCAAGATGATCATGCATTTGTCGAAACCAGCCAATATTCAGGCCAATACCAGGATCTAAGGTGCCCCTGGAAATTTCAAGTTCGCCAAGCAAGCAGCGTACTAATGTAGTTTTTCCAGCACCATTTGGACCGATGATGCCGATGCGATCACCGCGGCGAATATCCAGGTCGATATGCGAAATCAATTCACGATTGCCCATTTGCACTGCTACCGACTCGGCTGTCATCACGCGGTCACCGCACCGCGCAACAGGCGGCAAGTGCATCGCGGCCACAACTTCTGACTCTGGCCGTTCGAGTCCGGTATCTTCGACGAATCGCTTGAGCCTTGACTCGCGTCCCCTCGCCTGCTTTGATCGCTGCCCAGCCTTGTACTTGCGAATGAAGGACTGCTCTTGCCGGATGTGATCTTGCTGCTTCTCCCACACCCGCGCTTCGGTCTGTCGTCGCTCGGCGCTCACGGTGCGGTACTGCGTGTAGTTGCCAGGATATGACTCGAGTTGTGATCGCCGAACCTCGACAATCTGCGAGCACACAGAGTTGAGTAGCCACCGGTCATGGCTCACGATGACGGCCGAACCGGTGAAAGTTTCACGCAAGAATTGCTCGAGCCACTGGCGGCCCTCAATGTCGAGATGGTTCGTCGGTTCGTCAAGCAACAACAATTCGGGAGATTCAAGCAAGAGCTTGGCAAGCGCAAGCCGTGACCGCTCTCCCCCGGAGAATTTTGCCGCGGGCTTGTCAAATAATTCCTCTGGAAGTCCAACGCCATGCAGCGTTGCATCAACCCGGTGCTCGACCGACCAACCTCCTTCAGCTTCGATTGCAGATTGTATATCTGACTGCTTCTGCAACAGCCGGTCAAGCATGTCGCCCTCTGCGTCGGCCATCGCATCAAACAAGCCATCGAGTTCCTGCTGCATGGCATCGAGCCGCGCGAAGGCGCTCTGAGCCACCTCGCGCGCAGTGACGCCTTCAGGAAATGTGGGGTGCTGATCAAGCAGCCCAATACGCAGGCCGCGCTGAATGGTCACCGACCCGGTATCAGCTTGCATGACGCCAGCGAGCACACGCAGCAAAGTCGTCTTGCCCGTGCCGTTGCGGCCAAGGAGTCCGATACGAGTCTCCGGTTGAATCGTAAGATCAACACCATCAAGGATGATGCGATTTCCGAATTGGACACTCACGTTTGAAAGAGTTGCCTGACTCATAATGCCGCCTACAAAGGAAATCGCGCAGGGGAACTCCACCACGCATGAAGCGGGAAGCGTACCGTGCATGGAATCCAATCACACACGAAGGACTACGCAACATGCACGACGCGCTCTGGGCCCCTTGGCGACTGCAGTACCTCCAACACCTCGATGATGACACACGCAGCGGTCATGTTGGGCTCCAAGACTTTATTTGCCATTGCTGGAATGCTCCAGCAGACGATTTCGACAATCATGTCATCATCCGAGCGGAAGATGGCCTCGTCATGCTCAATCGGCATCCCTATGCCAGCGGGCATCTCCTGGTAGCACTTGGCGAGGCACAGCCACGACTCCTTGACTACTCGCCACCCCAACGGGCAGCCTTTTGGTCACTTGTGGAGCAGGCCTGGTCGCTCATGCAGAACAAGCTTGATCCGCAAGGCGTCAACATGGGCATCAATGAGGGCGCTGCAAGTGGCGCCGGGCTCCCAGAGCACCTACACGCGCACCTTGTGCCCCGATGGCAGGGCGATGTCAATTTCATGGGTGCTGTTGCGGGCACGCGAGTCATTCCGGCAAGTCTCGAAGCCATCGCCGACTTGTACCGAGGCTGACCCCTCAAATCTACGCTGAACGCCGTAGCGTTCGTGCTCGCCTTGGGACTTGCTCGAACCCAAATATCAGGTGGGTTCGATGGCCGTCGTTCCCGGCCGTCCCCTCGGTGGGGGCTTGGCCATCGACGCGGCTCGGCGATCCCTGAGGATTCGATAGGAACGAGCAAGTGTGCCCGCGAGCGCGCACATCAGAGGGGTCTCGCCTCGATGCACTACCAGCCTACCACCCGAATCGGACTCGTGCGACCACTCTTTTTGCCCTGAATTGGACATCTCCAAGGAATAGTTTGACAGCATGCCCGCGACGAGGGACACTATGCGCCACGTGATATCGCTCCAGATGTGGAGGGTCGCGAAGTACATGAACTGGAGTGTCGTAATGTCCCGCCTGTCTTTACTATTGATTCCAATGACCTGCGTTGCCCTTCCGCTTGCGGCAGGCTGCTCATCAAACCCCAATAATGTGTCGATCAGCTCGATTCGGGGCAATCTCACTCCAGAAGTTCGGGGTGTCAGCGAGACTGCGTACGACCAGGCTAACAATCAAGCCATTATTGAGAATATTCAGTGGCGAGAGGCTTCGGACGACCTCGACCGGATCTGGCTCTTAGATCAGCCAAGCACGCTGAGCCCGTATCCAATCGTGTCCACCGGACACTGATCCATACGCACAGAGTTGCGGAATTGAGGCGGCACATTGAGGCCGGCGGACGCTATACTGTGCGATTCCTGTAATCAGGGCCGTCGAGACGATTCGGTTGATACAGATGCATGTCGCATCAGGGCCGATTCGAACGACGTCTTTTCTCAACCTGCGGTCGCGGCCCGCACCCCTTTCCCCTGATGCCGCCCCCTAACTATGGTTGATTTTAATCTCATTGCCGATCTCGGCGTGGATGACGCCGAGATTGAAGCACTACTCCAAACACCCGACGGCGAAACCGTCACCGCAGAAAGTCTCGAGAGCATGCTCGCTGGTCAAATCCAGCAAGTATCCCGAGGCAGAATCCTCACCGGCACAATTGCCGGGCGAGCCGGCGACGACGCCGTTGTTGATGTGGGCCTCAAATCTGAAGGCCTCATTCACAAGGGCGAATTTGACAACTGGGACGCGTTGAAGCCCGGCGATGAAATTGAAGTACTCCTTGAAGAGTTTGATGATGGCTCAGGCGCCATCAAACTGTCCAAGCGCAAGGCCGACCGCATTCGTGGTTGGGAACGTGTGCTTGAGACCAAGAACGAGGGTGATATCGTCGAAGGTCGTGGCATCCGCAAGATCAAGGGCGGCCTGCTCGTCGACATCGGCGTTCCAGTCTTCCTGCCCGCCTCACAAATCGACGTCCGCCGACCTGGTGACGTTGGCGAGTTCATCGGCAAGATCATTCGCGCCGAGATCCTCAAGATTGACGAAGAACGCCGTAACATTGTCATTAGCCGCCGCCGCGTTCTTGAGCGTGAGCGATCTGAAGCGAAGGACAAAATCCTCTTGAGCCTCGAAGAAGGCAGCTTGATTAAGGGCGTTGTGACCAACATCGCCGACTTCGGCGCCTTCATTGACCTCGGTGGCATCGATGGCCTGCTTCATA
>CAVOCO010000037.1:0-8201 GCA_963694215.1 Phycisphaerae bacterium | reverse complement strand
CAAGGACACGAACAATATCGCCCGGTTTGATCTGCCCTCCGGCCGATTCCTCGGAGATGTGGTCCCACCGAATGAGGGTGGGCTCACTGGCCCGCTGTCCATTCATGTCCGCGAGGACGGGGTGCTGCTGGTGGCCGACGATACCAACGCGATCCGCGCCTTTGACGGATCCACCGGCGCTTCGCTCGGCGACCTCGTGCCGGCTTCGGACAATGGCGGCCTCGATGGGGCCCGTGGCATGGAGATCACCGCCGACGGCCGCCTGATTGTGGCAAGTTTCCTAACCAATCAGGTGCTGGCCTACGATGCATTCACCGGCGCCTTCCTTGGGCAGTTCAACAACGGTGGTACCGATACCGCGCTGACGCTGGATCAGCCCTGGGGTGTACGCCGCGGTCCACTCGGTGGCATTCATGTCGTACGTTCCCATGCCGATCACCACGATGCGCAAGGTGGTAATCACGACCGCCACGAATCAGATGGGATGGACGACACTGCGGAACTGCACGTCAACTCGACCCGCGTCTACATCTTCGATGAAGCCACCGGCAACTTCATCCGCTCCTACGTCACCGGCAATGACACGGGGATCTGGCAACCAAGCGGTATCGACTTCATGCCGGGCGACGCGACCGACTGCAACCGCAACAGCGTGGCGGATGTGTGCGACATTCTGGCTGGTACCAGCAGTGATGAGGACGGCAACGGCATTCCAGATGAATGCGGCCCCCCGCCGTGCGTGGCCGACCTGGACGTTTCCGGAACGGTCGGCACCGACGACCTGCTCATCATTATCAGTTTCTGGGGTGACTGCCCCGGCTGCGGCGCGGACTTCGATCAGGACGGCGTGATCGGCGCGTCCGATCTGCTGGTCATCCTTGCTGGCTGGGGTGGATGTTGAGCGGGCACGTTAGCCCCCCTTGCCTCTGCGAGCGCCGCACTCACCGGCATCGAACACATGCGCCACATCGAAGGTGATGGTGGCCGGCTGGCCCTCTATCAATTCGGACGGCTCACATCGGCCGATCATCGATATTCCATCGATATCGAACACAACATCCATGCGATCGCCAAGCCGCTCGATTGACGTCACCGTCGCCGAGACGCCTCCATTGTGGCTTAAGCGAATGGACTCGGGCCTGATCCCGAGCACTGCGGCCCCCTCGGCTGTCCCGACCGGAGCCGTAAACACCACGCCGCTCGATGAAGTGAAATCGGTGCCTCGCACATCGCCCTCGAGGAGGTTCATGGGAGGCGTCCCAACGAAGCCGGCCACGAAGCGGTCGGCAGGGCGATCGTAGATCTCTGATGGCGGGCCAACCTGATGGATCACACCGTCCTTCATCACAACCAGCACGTCTCCAAGCGTCATCGCTTCTTCCTGATCGTGCGTCACGTGAATCATGGTTGCGCCGAGGCGCCTATGTAGCGCACGCAATTCTGCTCGCATCGCAATGCGAAGCTTTGCATCAAGATTGCTCAATGGTTCATCAAGCAAGAAGACCTTTGGGTCACGCACGAGCGCTCGTCCGAGTGCCACGCGCTGCCGCTGACCGCCACTGAGTTCGCGGGGAAGTCTGTGCAGGTAATCATCAATTTCGAGCTGCGTGGCAGCGGCGGCGACGCGTTCACTGATGGCCACTGACTCTGCCTGGCGGGCAGCACGCTCTGACCCGAACAGCAAGGACTTCCAGAAACTCGTCTTGCGTCGACGCTCCAAAGGAAAGCGAAGATTCCGCTCAACACTCATGTGCGGATATAGGGCATAGTTCTGAAACACCATGGCCACATCACGATCGCGTGGCGGCACGTCGTTAACTATTCGTTCACCGATGGAGATCGTGCCGCTACTGGCCGTTTCTAGACCGGCAATCATTCGAAGTGTCGTGCTCTTACCGCAACCACTCGGGCCAACAAGAACCGTGAACTGACCATCTGGAATCACCAAATCGCATGAGGCGACCGCGGTAACACCGCCCGGAAACATCTTGGTCACAGCCTGAAGTCGAACGTCTGCCATATGTCTTAGCCCTTCACGGCTCCACTGCCGAGTCCTTCGATGAATTGTTTCTGAGCTGCAAGGAACAATAAGATGCACGGGATCATCGTGGCCACGCTCAGTGCCATCAGGAGATGCACATCCTCTAGACCAGCATATTGCGTACGGAAAGAGTTGAGCGCGATCGCGAGCGTGTAGTTCGATTCACTATGCAGGTAGATAAGCGGGCTCATGAAGTCGTTCCACGTATAGATGAACGAAAACACGGCCACAATTGCGGTCACCGGTGTGCATAGGGGCAAGACGATCCGCCACCACAATCCAACCCATCCGAGGCCATCAAGCCGACCCGCTTCCAACAGTGCTTCAGGAATGCCAGCGATGAACTGTCGGTACAGGAATATATTGAATGCGCTGCCGAAGAAAGCTGGAACAATCAGTGGCAAAAGCGTGTCAACCCAGCCCATCGACCGAAACAAAAGGAACAGTGGAATCATCGTCACCTGCGCAGGCAGCATCATGGTGGCGAGCATGAGCAAAAACATGCCGCCCCGTCCACGGAATCTGACGCGGGCAAATGCGAACCCAACAAGGCTGCAGGAAAGCACCGTGCCGACGATGACAGATACCGTCACGACGATTGAGTTTGCGAGGGCATCAAGAAAAGAAATCCACGGCGTCGAGCCCACTTCTCGCATGGCGTCAGTGTAGTTGTGCCACTGTGGGTCTTCGGGCCACACCTGCACAACATCGCCGCCGAGCATGGCCATTCCAGCACGTTGTTCCGTTTCAAGACTGACAACAACCATCCACCACAGCGGAAACAACATCAGCACCGCGCCGAGGATGAGTGGAACATGACGAAGCAGCCCGATACGGGCGCGGGCGGGTGAGGAGGTCCCTTCGCCTTGACTCCCACCTCCTGGCTGTTGACTTTCACACATCATGCCATTCCCTCGTAGTACACCTTCTTGCCGCCAACCTTGAGCGTGACTGCAGTCAGCATCAAGATGACAATCAAAAGCACCCACGCGAGCGCCGATGCGTAGCCCATCTCATACACATCAAAGGCGAGGTTGTAGAGATACAACACATAGAATCTCGTGTCATCGCCCGGGCCGCCACCAGTCATGACGAAGGCTTGGGTAAAGACTTGGAATGATCCGATGATGGCCATGATCACATTGAAGAGAATGACTGGAGAGAGCATCGGAAGCGTGACGTTTCGGAACCGTCTCCACCACCGGGCGCCATCAATAGAGGCTGCTTCGTATTGTTCGGCTGGGATATTGCGAAGCCCCGCGAGATACACCAGCATGCTGCCGCCGACGAGCCAGAGATTCATAATCGCAAAGGCCGGAACGCCCCATGTTGAAGCGTCTAAGGTAAACCATGCCGGCGGCGTCGCGCCAAAGAGCCCAAGGATGGGCGTCAAAATGAGGTTCATCAGCCCGCCATCACTCTTGAATACCCACTGCCACAGTACAGCGATGCCAACACCTGCCAGTACGCTTGGCAAATACCACGCAGCGCGGTAGAGCCCAACGCCGCCCACCTTCATGTTGAGCAGCATGGCAGCGCCGAGCGCGAAGAGTTGACCAGTTGGCACGGCGATTAGTGCGTAGAACGCGGTGACCCACAGGCTCGTTAGAAAGGTGTCGTCATCAGAGAACATGCGGGAGTAATTGGAGAGCCCGACATACTCGGCGGCATCGAGCGGGCCGAGTCCGCCCCACCGCGTAAACGACAACAGCAGTGAAAGCAAGATTGGCCCGGCGAGAAAGACTGCGAACCCAAACATCCACGGCGACGCAAGCAGCCATCCCGCTCGCTCTTCTATTCGATCCGATTTGGATCCGGATCGGCGACTGATTACACGAACAAGTAACGTGGCTATCACGCCAGCGGCAATCAGCACAATGACCCCAATGATTCCCCATGGCATCTTTGGAAAAACGCCCGCAGTGAGCGGTGATTGCAACCGCTCACGCCACCACCGATCAAGACTCGCAGTCGCAGTCACGACATCATCACTGCCACGAAGCGCCTTGTTGAGGCGTCGGTCAAATTGCTCGCCAAAGCTCGGATCAGCTGGCCACTGTGGCACCCGCGCAACAGCAACCTCATCAAGGAAGACGCGGTCGCTTGCGGGTGACACACTTGCATCAATGAACGCATCCGACTCGGCCACGCTGCGGCGCGTTGGAATGGCCAATCCGAGCCGCGACTGCGCGGCCTGAATATCTTCGGACACAAGCCACCGAAGCAATTCAAACGCCTCGTCTGGATGCTCACTCTCACTGGCCATCGACCAGGCCACGGTCGCGATGACGTTGGCATGCTCGGCTCCCCGTGGCAACGGCAGGAAGTCCCACTCGAAACCACCAGGTTCACCTGGGTCTCCAATGCTTCGAAATGACGGCACCACCCACCGACCAAACGGACCGACCATGCCAATACGGCCGGTTAGAAACAGTGAGGAGGGGTCAACCCCCTCGGCCTCAGCCGCTGTAAGTGTGTGCAGCTCGTCATACCGCCACCCACGAAGCCGCTCAAGTACGGCACGAACATCCGGGTCGGTTACTCGGAGGTCATTCCAGTCGTCACCAACTACATCGACGCCTTCGCTCCACAGAATGGCTCGCAGCACGAACGGCCATGTCACAACCTCGGCGCCAGTCACGCCGTCAAGTGTGCCAACTGCACGCGCCGCGGTAATGAACTCATCCCAGGTCCAGTCATTGCCTGGCCGCTCAATGCCTGCTCGCCGCAGCAGATCCATATTGACGTAGAAGCCAAGCGTCGTGAAGTCCTTGGGAACCCCCCACAACTGGCCGCGGCCGTTCTGCTGTCCATCCCAGCGGAAGGCGTTCACGGGCGGCTCAAAAAAGTCAGTGAGATCAAGGCCGCCCTTCTTGGCCGCCATGGCCTCAATATCTACAAGCTGCCCCTCCCGGACGTACACCGGCAACCGGGCGTAGTCCATATAGAAGACGTCCGGCGGATCGCCAGCTGCCATCATGGTCTGCAATTTGGTGAAAAACTGACCAGAATCACCGGGATTGATGCGCTGCACCCGAATACCTGGATGCGCTTCTTCGAATGCACGAAGTGATGACTCGACAATCTGATCTTCTTCTTGCCCGCCGCCGCCGCTCCAGTGCATGACGCGAAGCGTGACGCCAGCCGATCCAATGTCTCGGAATGCCCGCGCCCCGACCCACACAAATGCCCAGAGCACAAGCAATGCTGCGGCTACGGTCATCAGACGCCGCGCCACATCACCAACCGACGCGGCAAGGCTCCGGTGCTGAGAACTCATTGATCGCCGCCGAGGCGTGGTTGGAGGCTCATGGTCGATACCCTACGCCACTACGATGATTGCCGCGCCGTTTATCCTGTGGAGTGCCTTGGCCGGATGGCCACCGAGCCTCGATGTCGTGCAGCCAAGCGAGGCTGCGGGCACTCGCCTGCCCGAATCTGTTTCAGCAGTTGAGCAGCCCGGCGGACGATGGCTGTGCCAATTTGAACTGACGCGTACACCGCAAGACAAGAGCGTCTTTCTCGCCGGTGACTTCAATAGCTGGAACGCCACCGCCTCAGCCATGACACAGAACGATGCCGGCCACTGGACGACTGAACTCATCCTGGACCCTGGGCTGCATCGCTACAAGTTTGTCCGCGACGGGCAATGGTTGCCCGACCCACGCAATTCCGACCGCGAGGGCGATGGGCACGGCGGCGAGAACACGATCCTTCGACTTGGCCCAACCGCCAACCTGAACGCACTACACGCGTCATGTGGTGATGGCCGTATCGAAGGCGCGGCAATTATGCACGACCCAACCAGTTGGACCGATATGTCCGGCACTGATGACACACGCACGATACGCATGCGCACGCTTGCGAATGATGTGGAAGGCGTGTCACTCGCGCAGCCATGGCTTGGCTCAACAGCCCTGCACCCCGTACTTCAAGATGGGCAGTTCCAATGGTGGGAAGTCACCGTTCCTATGCCCTACACCGACAACAGATACATATTTATCTTGCATGACGGAGGTGTCACAGAGCGGGCACCAAGCATTCATCACTTCGGCGAGGTCCCGATGCAACTCGAAACTCCTGACTGGGCACGCGATGCCATCTGGTACCAAATCATGATTGACCGCTTTCGAAATGGAAACATTTCGACTGATCCCCAGCCTGGTCGCGTATGGACATCGAAGTGGTATGAGCCAGCGCTTGATGAAGGCGAAGACGGGCAATCGTTCTACGACTGGTATGTATTCGCTCGCTTGTACGGCGGCGATTTTTCGGGATTGAGCGAGCGACTCGACTATCTCAAGGAACTCGGCGTCAATGCCTTGTACCTCAATCCAATCTTTCAGTCCGAGAGTCATCACAAGTACAACGCCACGAACTTCATTCACGTAGACGAGCACTATGGCGGTGGACTTGACTACGCCGCTGCCGAGGCTGCAGAAGATATCTCTGACCCGTCAACATGGACGTTTACCAAGAGCGACCAAGTCTTTCTTGAGTTCCTCAAGTTGGCCAAGTCGAAGGGATTCCGAGTCGTCATCGACGGCGTCTTCAATCACGTCGGCACACAACACCCCGCGTTCAAAGACGTCCAGCAGAACGGGCAATCATCGCCATACGCCGACTGGTTCGATGTGAAGTCGTGGCAACCATTCGAGTACGAAGGGTGGGCGGGGTTCGGTGAACTTCCTGTGTTTGTCAAGAATGACCAGCGTGGCATTGCAAGCGACGGCCTGTACCAGCACATCATGGATATCACCACACGTTGGATGGATCCCAATGGCGACGGCGACCCATCTGATGGCATTGACGGGTGGCGACTTGATGTGCCCAATGAAGTGCCGCTGCCCTTCTGGATTGAGTGGCGAAAACACGTGAAGTCAATCAACCCGGACGCCTTCATTATCGGTGAGATCTGGGACCGAGCAGAACACTGGCTCGATGGCCGGTCATTCGATGCCGTCATGAATTACCCATTTGCCGAGATCGCGTTTGACTGGATCGCAGCCAAAGACAAGAAGATCCTCGCGAGCGAAGCTGAACAACAGTTCGCTCAGCTACGAATGGCCTACCCAGACTCAGCAACATATGTGCTGCAGAATTTGCTGGACAGTCACGACACCGATCGTTGTGTGTCCAAGGTTTTCAATCCAGACCGGCCATTTGATGCACAAAACCGCGAGCAACAAGTCGACAACTACAACCCCGACAAACCAGACGCGGCGGCCTACCGCAAGACTCGGTTACTCGCGCTCCTACAGATGACCTATGTCGGCGCTCCGATGATTTACTACGGAGACGAAGCTGGACTTTGGGGCTCAGACGATCCGAACAACCGCAAGCCGATGCTCTGGGAAGACCTACAACCATATGACGAACCGAGCATGGAGGTCATGTCGGATCATCTCGACTTCTACCGCAGAGCCATTGCGATTCGCAATGCGTACGAGCCGCTCCGGCGCGGTTCAATTGAAACTGTGATCGTCGACGATGACCTTGACACCTGGGTCTTTCTTCGCGAATCGAATGGGCAGCGTGTGCTCGTCGCCCTCAATGCCAGTACCCAGGTCGCCACCATCACACTGCCCGAGTCACTGGGCAATGACTGGACGCGAGTGCTCATTGAACCGGGCGAAGCACCTCTAGATTGGCCGACTATTCATGTGCCCGCCGTTGGCGGCGTGGTGTGGGTGAAGTGAGTTCGTTCCGATCGGGCATCTTGCTGCACATCACAAGCTTGCCGGGTGGACATGGCATCGGCGATCTGGGACCGGCAGCGCGGCGTCAGGTCAACTGGATGCAACGGGCCGGACTCGATACGTGGCAGGTACTACCAACTACACCCATCGGCGAAGGTAATTCGCCCTATTCAGGCAGGTCGGCCTTTGCCATGGAGCCGCTCCTGCTAAGCCTTGACGACCTGCATTCGGAAGGCCTCTTACAACGAAGCGCTTTGCGGCGTGACGCCTCGCTGGGCACCGGCAACACCAAGTACGCGGCGGCGCGGCGTTTCAAGATGCTTCGCATACGAACAGCATTTGACACATTCGTTGCCAAGCGTCGGCACCAATCGGCACCCTTCCGTCGATTCCTCGCTACGCACGAGCACTGGATCGCGGACTGGTGCGATGACCAACCTGGCGATCCGGATGAACATGCA
>CAVOCO010000036.1:0-8299 GCA_963694215.1 Phycisphaerae bacterium | reverse complement strand
AGCTTCGTCTCCGTTCGTAGCGAATCCTGTTGGGATATACAAACCGTCTGCAAATACTGTCAGCTCATCTGCGACGCCATCTCGATTGGTGTCTTCGAGCACGATCAATTTGTCTTCTGGCTTCTCGCCTGGCAACACATGTGGGTAGGTCGGGGCCACCACAACCCATAGACGACCGGCGCCATCGAAGTTCATGGCAATTGGGTTGGCAAGCAATGGAAACATTTCTTCGCTTGCAAAGCAGTTGATTGACCAGCCCGGTGGAAGCGTGAAGTTGGAAACTTGCGCTGTTGTTGAAGGTACCGGTCGATCTTCCGTCGAGATCGATGTGTCAGCTGGGTCTGGCGGATCGATTACTGGAACGGGTAGCGTAGTCGCCCCCGGCAATACGCCCGACACTTGCTCGCCCTGAAACAACGACTTGTCAGCAGCAAGGGCTAGTTCTTCGAGGCGCTTCATCTCCTCTGGAAAGTTGTCATCGCCAAATGGGTTGTGCCGCCGCCCATACACATACTCGGTGTTGATTGGCCGAAACCGCTCAAAGACAAATCGATTCTTCTCTTGTATCGAAGTGATTCGCTCAGATGAAACATCACGATTCGATTTGACGCCAAGTTGACTTGCGATCAACCGCGCCATCATGCGATGGCCAGCCTCGTTGAGATGCACCCCATTGATTGTCAGATCATCATTGCCCTGCATCGCACGCCGGGTCGGCCGAAACACATCAATAAATGGAATGCCGCGTCGCAGCGCTGCGCTTCGCATGACCTCGACATAGCGAGCAATATCAAAGTTACGAGACTCGCCATCAGGAAATCTATTGCCTAAAGATTCGTGCGCCGTTGGCGACATGAGCACAATGCGGTAGCTGGCGTGCTCGTCAAGCCATGATTCAAGGTTCGACCGAAAGGTGTTGATCCCGGCATCGCCGGCGAAGGACTCATTCAAGCCAAAGCACCCAATCAACACATCTGTCCCCACTCTTTCAAGATGAGCGTCCATGCCTGCAAACTTGTACGGCCGGGGCTGCAATGCGACTTCGTCGCCGCTCCATCCAAAGTTTCGAATGTGGATCTCTGTATTGGGTAACGATTCACGCAACGCCGCCTCGAAGTATGGGAAGTGCTGCATCCGCTCGGCTTGTACGCCACCCACGATTGTGATCGTGTCACCATCTTCAAGGTGCAGAAGCGATGAGTCAGACCACAAGACACACAACGCGGTGAGAAGGCATGGCAATATCATGAATCGATCTCCGTACAGGTTGCAAGATAGGCCACGATGTCGCGTACCTCGCGGGGCGTCAGTGTTTCCCGCATCTCGGGCATGGCAGACACCGTCCCGTAGCCATCGACAACCACCTTCTGTGGATCAATAACGGATTGCAGCAATTCAGCGGCATTGAGCCTACTGCCGACGCCATCAAGCGATGGCCCGGCAATTCCGCCGCGGCCATCAACGACGTGACATCTCACACATGATGCCGATGCGTGGTTCTCCACAATCCAACGGCCCCGCTCCACATCACCGCCAACTCGGGCAGCCGACCACTTGGCATCCATCTCTTGGTCAGGGCTCATGGCTTCGAGAAGATCGAGCATGGCTTCATCAGGCGTTGACTGCCGCAACCGGCCCAGTTCCGCTGGGCCGCGGCGGGACGCAATAATCTCGAAGGCAGCGCGACGTTCCGCAAGATCTCCCGATTCAATCGCAGCGGCTGCAAGCACCAACGCCGCTGCGTCATCTACTACGGCTCGCATGCCCGCGGCCCGAACGACGGCACTCGGGCTTGCGAGAGCCAACTCGATTGCCACGGAAGCAAGTGTTTCGTGCTGCGCGAGATACCTCAAACAATCGACCCGGCTGGCGACAGACTGTGATTTGTCCTGCAAGAGCGTCAGCATTGCTGCCGGATCAAGGTCAACGCCCAGCGCCGCAGCGGCAGCGCGGCCTTGCTCACCAAGATCGCCATCCTCCGCGGCAAGTTGAGGCAGCCAGGCACCAATTGCAGCAGCAATGGGCGCTGGTGATCGCGGCTCGATCGCTCTAAATCTGCCGGTCA
The DNA here is from genome assembly GCA_963694215.1 of Phycisphaerae bacterium. Taxonomy (GTDB): domain Bacteria; phylum Planctomycetota; class Phycisphaerae; order Phycisphaerales; family SM1A02; genus UBA12567. The sequence goes on along the minus strand of CAVOCO010000036.1, from coordinate 6,234 downwards.
CCCGGTCACGTGGACCTGGATTGGCCCAGGTCGCCAGGGCCCGCGCGGCTTCAAGCCTGACAATGCTTGGCGCATCTGAATTGACAGCAATCTGCGCTACAGCAGCAGCGTCGCGTGGTGATCCACGCCGAACTGCGGCCTCAATGACGCGGCGACCAATCGAGCGACCCTCACGTGTGTCATCTAGAAGCAGGCCACCGGCGAGATTGGCCAGTGCTGGCATGGCGGACTCAATCTCAGCGTCGTGAATGGCCCGCGCCGCCTCAGCAGCAATAAATACGTCGGGGTCACGCAGCGCGAGCGCCACAGCAGGATCACCCATCTGACGAAGCGCGAGCAAGGCACCAAGCCGTACTGGCGGCTGCGCATCGCCGAGCAATGTAATGAGCGCCACTCGGTTGCCCAACTGAGCAAGTGCAAAAACGCAGGCGTGACGCAGAAACTTATCCTTGTCGTTATTTGTCCACAGCACTTCGGCAACCGCATCGACGGCTTCAGGATGTCCGATCTTCCCGAGACTCATGATGGCGTGGTAAGCCACGCGTGGTTCCATATCGAACACAAGATCAAACATGTCGTCGCGTGCAGGATCAAAGCGAGCATCGCCGAGAATACGCGCTGCTTGCCCGCGAATCTCTGCGTCGTCATCCCACATCTGCGACTGCACGACTTCCATTGCCCGGGTACTTGGTCCATGAAGCCGATCGACCATGCCGAGTCCCCAGATGGCGTGAATCCGCGCGAGTTGATGATCGCCTGAGACAACACCTTCAAAGGCGTCAATTGCATCTTCGCCCCGATCAGCCAAGGCCCACTGGGAACGCAAGCGAATACGCTGATCTGCATGCGCAAGCAATTGCGTGAGCTCATTAGTACTTCGCTGGCCGAACCCCTCCTGCACCAACTTGGCCGATTCGGCAATGACCGGATCAGCCTGGGCCGATTCGTGTTCGACCCGAATGATCCGACCAGTCTCACTGCTTCCCCACCCTTTTACCCAGTCCGACACGTACACACGGCCGTCCCAGCCTACCTCGACATCGGTACACAAGATGTTCTTGACAAACGGGTGAATGTCAACCACTTCAAACCCGGCGCCGCTTGGCTCGACGCCGAATGCCAGCACACTGCTATTCTGCGGACTTCCCCGAAAGTCGCACAAGAGGAATCGGTTTTTATATCGATCAGGCATGCCAGTACCTGGCAAATAGGTCAAACCAGATGGGCCGCTTCCAATGTACGACAGCGGCGGAAGCGCCCATGCCGGACGGCCTGGATGATCCATCTTCCACACAGCCTCTTGCACCCAAGGCCCACGATCATTGTCGCCATTCAATGTCTGGTACGCCATGTCCCATCCGGTTTGGCCGCCCTCGGCGATGTAGACAACACGGGCGCGATCTTCGGAGTCGGAGTTGTTGTCACCGGTAAACAAATATCCATACTGATCAAAGGCGAGTTCTTGTGGATTGCGAAGTCCGCGATAAATCACCTCGATATTCGATCCATCCCGCTCACACCGGAAGACCGCGCCGCTGTGTGGATCTTCGAGTACGCGACCATCTGGCAATTCAAGGTGGTAGCCACGATCACCGATTGACCAATACACGCGGCCATCTGGACCGAGCCGCAAGCCATGCATGTCATGTCCACGCAAGGCCACCCGCACGCCGAATCCGCGTTGAAGCGATTCTTGCTGATCAGCCACGCCGTCGTTGTCGGTATCCCGCAGCCGCCACATATGTGGGATGTTGGTGTACCACACGTCACCGTCAATGGCGAGGATCCCGGAACCAGTCCCGTCGAGGACTTCATCAAAGGGGCCAGCAAAGCGAATGCGTTCATCTGCTACACCGTCATCATCAGTATCTCGAAGACGAATGATCTCGTCAGCCCACTCACGATAGAAGTTGATGCCGTTCTCTCGTTTGTGCGCCCACTTCTCAAAGATGCGGTAGCGATCGTCGACGGTGCGAGAGGCAAGGTCGTCAATAACCCAGAACGGCGAGTTTCGATTGTCTTCGACGCCGCGGTCCTGCCGCTGGGTCTCTCCAACATAGATGGTTCCATTCTCATCGAAACAAAACGCAACAGGATCAAGAATCATGGGATGCTCGGCCCACGTCTGTACTGAGAATCCTTCTGGAACGATTGGGCCCTCGGCTCCCAGCGTCAGCACTAGCAATATAGACAGCATAAAGTCATCTCTTCTCCCCCAGCTCTGAGCATGAAGTGTACGCGCATCTAAAGTCCAATTGCGTTCTGGGACCTTGGGCGAATCTGGTCATGTTTCCTGCGGATCGAGCCGCATCCCGCCGATAGAACCCACGTCACGAACCTGGAAGGAAACTGACTTACATGAGCGTTGTTGATCGATTGGCACTCTCGCGGTGCTGCGCACTCTTTGGTGGACTTTGTTGGGCCTGCGCGGCGGTCATGGTGCTTGCTGCTTCGATCATGCTCGGACGCCTTGCGGCAGTGCCTGGTGTTGGCACTGACACGCTCGCAACTGGCCCCGGCACCACGGCGATCGTGGCCACAACCCAACTTGCCGGTGACTCCATGAGAACCTTCGCCGTGGCAACCGCGGCATTTGGCATTCTGGCGGTCGGTTCAATTGTGGCTTGTCTTGGTCTCGCGACAGGACGACGCGTACTGCTCGCAGGTGGGCGAAGCCCCCTCTTGACCGCTGGGCTGATTAGTTCAACGGCCTACCTCGCCGCCATCGGCGGACTGCTACTTCGCGGCGTTGTCTGAGCGGTCAACCGCCACTCAGAACATGATCGACGTGCGCCAGCCAAAAATCACTGAGTGATCAATACCGGCGTCCACATCTCGCACAACTTGAATAACTGGACCAGTGTTGGTTGAGTCTGTCATTTGAACACGCCAGTACCACTCCAACATGTAGTGATCGCCTGCCGGAATAGCAAGACTCGCCGATTGGCGGCCGAGTTGTGTGATCTTGGCATACTCAACCGCAATGCCTGTCTGAGATGACTTCAGTGTGAACGGAGCCGTTATAGCAAGGCCCGTCGATATCGCAAAGTTCGACACCGTGACATCGTTTTGCCCCCAGCCCACGCGCAGAAATGCTGTGGCGTGGTCCGCAATGTCTTGATCCATATTGAGTGTCAGGCCCATACCTCCGATATTCCCAGTCCCGGTTGGATTGGGAATCGCGTTGTACCACGCCATGAGACGAATATGACCCTCGCGTATCTTGCCAGAAATCTTTGGATAGACTCGCAAATCACCCTCGACCATAGTGAGTAGATGGGCCCATCCAAGCCCATCAAAACCCTTGGTCGTGCCTGTGCTGGCCGAGTTCATCGTGCCGCCCCGCACCGTAAATTCATCGCCAATGTCTGCGCTCAATACGCCGCCAAAGCCACGAGATGGAAACGGGTTGGTCAGACTCTGGTTGAAATCCAAGGCCATGAATCCATCAATTGGATCGTACGCCACGGCATTGCGATCAAAAAAAGCCGAGTCACTAATCTTGCCAACGCGAAGTCGAACAGCGTCTTCGTTGAATGACTGCTGCCAGTACAAGTTCGTTGTCAGATCTGGACCAACGAGAATATTATTTACGGCCGAAGGATCGCCAACACCTGCTGCCATAAATGGCTCCAGCGGCGTGCCAAACCCGATATTGTTTTGAAGGACAAAGATCACCTGACCGTAGTCACCGTCCTTGTCCCATAGCGTCAAGCCCATGGAAATCGCTTGCCACAAAGTAGACCTGGCATGTGGTGCCCCGTCCACGACCTCGGACGCGTTCTGAAACGTCCACGCAGCCATCGGCGAGAACGACAAGGACGCCTGTTCGGCCAGATTCTTGCGAATCAATTCAAAGGCGTCTTGAATTGGCTTTGCTGGGTCTTCTGAGAAGAGCGGCACAGTGCTCACTGGCTGATCGACGACTGGATACCGGTCCGTCGGAGTTGGCATCAGTTGCCCCTCAGCCCCGGGCTTCTGCCCATCCTCGTACGTCACAAACAAGCCAGTTGGTTTTTGATGTATATGTTCGGAGCGTTCAATTGACTCCGCGGTGGATCCGCTTGCCCCAAATCCGGGGTCGTCTTGAGCAGTCGCATGCTGACTGACGCTGACAACAAGACTGACTGCAATAACTACGATATGCTTCATGGGCTCTACGGTATCAAAGACCTCTGCTATCGTGCATTTGTAGCTGCGCAATATGCTCTGCTATGAGAAGGGAACACTGATGGGATCATTTGCAACACGACTCAATCGTGGCCACTGGTATGGCTGGCTATTTTGGGGCGCTGCAGCCATATTCTTTCTCTACGAGTACTTCCTTCGGGTCTTGCCGAGCGTCATTCTTAAGGATCTCGGAACCTCCTTCAAAGCAACGCCCGTTGAGTTGTCGGCAGCCGTGGCTGTCTATCTCTGGGTGTATTCACCGCTTCAACTCATTGTGGGGGCGCTCTTTGATAAGTATGGGGCCAAATTCCTGGTATCGGGAGCTGCGCTCATTTGCGGCGGCGGCGGCTTGCTCTTTGCGATGGCCGAGGGGCTTACCGGTGTTGCACTTGCCCAGGGCCTGATCGGAATTGGGTCCGCATTTGCCTTTGTTGGAGCGGTCTACGTTGCCACGGTGTGGTTCCCGCCGAGCCGACTCGCTCTGATTGCTGGCGTCACGACCGCTGTTGGCATGCTCGGCGAGATTATTGGCCAGACTCCCATGGTGCACGCCGTTGCTGCCTTTGGATGGCGAGATGTTGTCATGGTGACTGGATGGGTTGGCGTTGCCATTGCCGTCTTACTGTTCATCGTCATTCCACCACGGCCCGACTGGTTCAATGACCGGTTTGCGGGCGATGAAGAGCGAAAGTTCACCATCTTTGGTGGCATTCTTCACGTACTCGCAAGCTGGAAACTCTGGGTTGTTGGCCTGATCTCGGCGATTCTCTTCCTGCCACTAAGCGTGGTAGCCGCCTTGTGGGGCAATACGTTCATGGAAACCGCCGGTGCCTACACCGCCGATCAGGCCAGCTTTGCGACCATCATGCTTGCGGTCGGATGGCTGATTGGTTGCCCGCTTGCTGGCATAGTGTCTGATCGCATCGGCTCACGAAAGTGGCCGCTTCTCATTGGCAGCGTTGGCGGCGGAATCTGCATGTTCCTGTTCTTATGGCCGAGTATTTTTGGGTACTACGGGCTTCTCGCACTGCTGTTAATTGGTGGACTCTTCACAAGCGTGCAAGTCATTTGCTTTGCTGTTGCCATGGAGCTCTCACCAAGATCACTCCGTGGTACGGCAACCGCGTGCACCAACTTCATCACGATGCTCTTGGCCGCTGGTATTCAAGTCGCCATCGGCTGGATTCTCACCGCGGAGATGACGATGCCAGCGGTTCACCGTGGACAAAAGCATATTGCCAAGACTGCAGACATGATTAAGGATGTTACACCCGAAGATTTTCGGTGGGCCATCGCCATGGTCCCGGCCCTATTCGTCGTGGCGTTCGTCTTGTGCTTGATTCTTCCAGAGACTGCCCCAAAAAAGGCGTCATCACAGATTGACACGCCTACGCTTTGACGAGACGTCCCGTAACGGCAATGCCATCCATAGCGTTGCGTGTATCAATGATCAATGACGCATGCTCGCCAATAGCGTTCCAGTCAATCACGTCATGATTGGTCACAATGAGCACTGCATCAGCGGCCGCCAGATGCGCCGCATCAAGTGGTACTGATGACAAGTCGATGGCGTGCCGCCTCATTATTGGAAATGTCGGGCAATGGGGATCGTGGTACATCACATCGCATCCCAGATCCTGCAGCGCTTCAATAATTGGCGCAGCTGGTGTCTCGCGGGTGTCGGATACGTTGGGCTTGTAGGACACACCAATTAAGAGCACCTTGGACCCCTCGACGTGATCGCCAAGGGCCACGCACGTTTGACGTATGACATGCGTTGGCATTGCCGTATTGATTTCACCAGCAAGCTCGATGAGTCGGGTCTCGCCCCCGCATTGCCGCGCCCGCCACGACAGGTAGAACGGATCAATTGGAATGCAATGACCACCTAAGCCCGGGCCCGGCCAAAATGCCTGAAAGCCAAATGGTTTGGTCGCGGAGGCTTTGATAACTTCCCATACATCGATTCCCATTTTGTCAAAGGCCAACTTGAGTTCATTGACCAAGGCAATGTTGACGCAGCGATAGACGTTTTCAACGATCTTCGCTGCCTCCGCTGTTTCA
>CAVOCO010000035.1:0-8402 GCA_963694215.1 Phycisphaerae bacterium | reverse complement strand
AAGGGGGCATGGGGCGAGTCTTTGTCGCACATGATCAACGCCTCAATCGCCGGGTTGCGATCAAGTTCTTGACTGGGGTGATGGGCTCCACTGCAAAAACGCAAGTATTGGATGAAGCCAGAGCCATGGCGGGCATCCGTCATGCTGGAATTGCGCCTGTCTACGAGGTGATTTGCGATGGCGAGGCGCCCTTCCTCGTCATGGGGTGGATTGACGGCATCGAACTTGATGCGGCATGGCAGAACTTCGATCTCAAGCAGCGAGTTGCGTTGATTGCGCAAATCGTCTCCGCGGTGACCGAGTTGCACGACGTGGGCTTGTTGCACTTGGACATCAAGCCTCGCAATATTCTCGTTGATCGCGCAGGCACACCTGTTCTAGTGGACTTCGGTTTAGCACGGGCAAGTGCTGAAACGCCCGGCACCTCATCAGGCGGAACGCCAGGCTATGCAGCCCCTGAACAATTCACGCATGAGTTTGCGCCAGGTCCCCCATCGGATGTGCACGCGCTGGGCGTACTGCTCTTCAGGGCCATGACCAATCAACTTCCGTGGTCGACAGTTTCACAGGAAAACTTTCTCAAGACAATCCAAACAACAAATCCGAAAATGCCAGAGGAACTCTCGCCTGGGTCGCCGTGGCCGCTGCAACGAATCACGATGGCAGCTTTGGAACGCGACCCCTCCCTTCGATATCCAGATGCCCGCAGTCTTGGGCTTGACTTAGCCCGGTACATGCGAGGCGAACTGGTTGCGGCGCGACCGTCTCAACTGACCAACCAATTCAAAGAGCAAATACGCCAGCGACAGGAAGACACACGGGCTTGGCAGCGTCAGGGGCTCGTCACCAATCGGGAGGCGGCCCAACTCGATCGGCTGTATGAGACGATCCAACGCGCTGAATCGCATTGGATTGTGGACAGCCGCCGGCTCACGATCTCGCAAGTCACGCTGTACCTCGGAGGCTGGCTGATTCTGCTTGCCATGACTGTCGGGTTAGCGGCTGGGTGGTCCGCATTGAGCGACGCGAGTTGGTTGAGGTGGGCCCTTCCCGGTGGCATGTGTTTGGGCACGTTGGCGGCCGCCGCCATGATGCAACACAGCGGGCAGGCTCGACTGGCGCTGGCCTACTTGTTCACGACATGCTTGTTGGTACCCATCACGATTGCGGTCTTCTTATATGAAATGGGTTGGTTTGCTGCTGACGATGGACAGGGGCAGTTGCTGAAAGCCATTCTCGACCTTCCGCCGAGCCTCAGTAATATTGATCTACTGGTATCGGCGATATGCATGGCTGCTGCTGCGATGGTCGCTAGGCACTATCTGCGTTCCAGTGGATTTGCGATTGTGGGGGTTGTTGGTTTGATTGTCGCCATCATCGCCGCGTGGTCTACCACGGGCATGCTTGTTGATACCGTGGCTGCATGGGCATTGCTTGGCATCGTGCTACTGCTCACAGGTAGCACGCTGCTAGCACTTGGTATTCCGCTCAACAAGAAGCAGCAGGAAGTCGATCGATTATCCGCTCCTGGCCGGGAACACTTGTTCGACGCGTGGGCCATCCTGTCTGGAAGCATTTTTCTGATTGTGGTCGGGCTCACGATGCTCGCATGGAATAACCCCTCGTGGTACATACCCGGCGTATTGGCTGGACCAGAGACATCTCCATCTGGAAGCGAATTGGATCAACTGATCTCGTACACACAGTCACGGTCGCTTGCTTTCATCATCAATGGGCTGCTCTTGATTCTGCTGTCGTGGCAACTTGGGCGGGTCGCAACCAGCACCTGTGAACGATTGGCTGAACTGTTGCGCTGGATCATCCCCGCTCAGGTCATCGGTGGACTGATCGCATTGGAAGCTCAGACGAGCTCGACGTCGGCCGCTTGGATCTGGCTTGGTATTACAATCGCCGCGAGCGTTGGCTTTACGCTTGCAAGCGTTCGCAAGCAGTGGCGACCGTTTATCGCATCAGGGCTCATTGGTCTTGCGTGTTCCTTTTTGACATTGCTCAGCGATCTTCGACAGCAGCTCGATCCTGCCACATTCGACACCGCCGTCATCGCCATCATCGTCGCCGTGTCAGTGCTCGGAATCGGCGTCATGTTGCTCGCAGGCTGGATGACCAGTCGAACCACACACGAGCACTGAGAACTCGTCGCTCCAACCACATTTTTAAATGTCGCCCACCAGCATGTGTTCCCCCGAATTGGGGGCTCATTGAATTGGGCAAACAAAAAATGCAGGAGCGAGAACTACTTGCGGCGCACGACCGCTTGAGCGGCTGCCAAGCGGGCGGTTGGAACTCGGAATGGTGAGCAACTCACGTAGTCAAGGCCGCAGCTCTCGAAGAAATCGATGCTCGCTGGGTCGCCACCGTGCTCGCCGCATACGCCAAGTTTGATCTTGGGCTTGGTGATACGGCCACGTTTACATCCAGTTTCAACCAAGACACCAACGCCATCGGTGTCGATGGACTGGAATGGATCCTTCTCGAGAATGCCACGGTGCAGATAGTCAGGCAGGAAGCCGTTGATGTCATCACGGCTATACCCAAAGGTGAGCTGCGTGAGATCGTTGGTGCCGAAACTGAAGAAGTCGGCACATTCAGCGATTTCGTCTGCCGTCACGGCAGCGCGGGGAATCTCGATCATGGTGCCAATTGGAATATCGAGCTTGCCCGTGTAATTTTTGGCCTTCTTGACTGCTGCAATCGTTTCAATCGTCTCGGCTCGAAGCAGTGCAAGCTCGGCCTTGGTGCCAACGAGGGGGATCATGATTTCAGGCCGCGCATCGATCTTCTTCTTTTTGCAGGCAATCATTGCTTCCACAATGGCTGTCACCTGCATACGAAGGATTTCTGGATACGTCACCGCGAGCCTGCACCCACGGTGGCCAAGCATCGGGTTCGACTCATGAAGGGCTGAAACGAGACGCCGTACTTCGTTGGCCTTTACACCAATAGCAGCAGCAACTTCCTTAACCGACTTTTCTTCGTTGGGCAGGAACTCGTGCAGCGGCGGATCGAGTAGTCGCACAGTGACGGGCAGCCCCTTCATCGCCGTGAAGATGCCAATGAAGTCTTTACGTTGGTAGGGCAACAACTTCTTAAGCGCTTTCTCGCGATCCTTGAGGGTCGTCGCAAGAATCATCCGTCTCATATTCGTAATGCGGTCGGTATCAAAGAACATGTGCTCAGTCCGGGTCAGGCCAATGCCTTCAGCGCCAAAGCTGCGAGCACGCTTTGAGTCTTCTGGGGTGTCGGCATTGGTCCGCACGCCCATGCGGCGTGTCGCATCAGCCCACTTCATGATCGTATTGAAGTGCTTGGACATCTTTGGCGTCGATCCTGTGATCTCGCCATTCATGACTTCGCCGGTCGAGCCGTCAAGCGAGAAGCTGTCCTTGGGGCCCCATGTCTTGTTGCCAAGCCGAACCTTGCGACGCTTTTCATCAATCTCAAGATTACCTGCGCCGGCGACGCAGCACTTGCCCCAGCCACGGGCTACGACTGCCGCGTGCGACGTCATCCCGCCGGTGCTTGTCAGAATACCAACTGCATGGTGCATACCTTCGACATCTTCTGGGGATGTTTCGCGGCGAACAAGAATGACATCCTCGCCAGCCTGCGTACGCTGGGTAGCCTCTTCAGCGCTGAATGCCAGCTTGCCTGTTGACGCGCCCGGTGATGCGGGCAGACCCCGAACAATGACTTCTGCACCCTTCTTGTCCTTGGCCGAATAGCTCGGCAGCAACAAGTGCACCAAGTCATCGGCAGGAATGCGAAGCAAAGCCTCATCTCGCTTGATCAATCGCTCTTCAACCATCTCGACTGCAATGCGAACGGCCGCTGCGGCGGTTCGCTTGCCGCTCCGCGTCTGAAGCATCCACAGCTTGCCACGTTCGATGGTGAACTCGACATCCTGCACATCACGGTAGTGCTTCTCGAGCTTGGAGCGAATTTTCATCAGTTGATCAAAGACTTTCTTGTTCCACTTTCGCATCTCTCGAATTGGCGGCGCCGTGCGAATGCCGGCGACCACATCTTCGCCCTGCGCATTAATCAGAAACTCTCCGTAGAACTCGTTCTTTCCGGTCGACGGATCGCGTGTAAACGCCACGCCTGTACCGGAATCATCGCCCATGTTGCCAAACACCATGGTTTGCACATTCACAGCCGTGCCATCAAGTCCGGTGATCTCGTTGATCTTTCGGTAAGCAATCGCCTTGCCGGAAGACCACGAACCAAACACTGCTTCAATCGAATGTTGCAGCTGCCTATATGGATCTTGGGGGAAGTCCAACTTGGCGAACTTCTTGAACACCTTCTTGTATCGGTCGCAGAGATCCTCAAGACCGCCCACGGGAACTTCGGTGTCCTCGGCTACGCCGCAAGCCCTCTTGACCGCCGTGAACTCAGACTCGAAGTGATGGTGATCAATCTCAAACACGACGCTGCCAAACATATTGATGAGCCGGCGATAGGCGTCAAAGGCAAATCGTCTGTTGCCAGTGAGCTCAGCGAGACCCTCAACGGACTTGTCATTGAGGCCCAGGTTGAGCACTGTTTCCATCATGCCGGGCATCGACACCGCCGCGCCACTTCGCACACTGACAAGCAGCGGGTCAGTGATCGAACCAAACAACTTTCCGGTCTCACGTTCCAATCGGGCGATGGCAATCTTGACCTGTGCCATCAAACCAGTAGGCAACCGATTTCCGCGATCGTTGTATGCCGCGCAGGTCGATGTTGTGATGGTGAACCCTGGAGGAACTGGAATGCCGATAGATGTCATCTCTGCAAGATTGGCCCCCTTGCCGCCGAGCAACATCTTCTGCGACGCATTGCCGTCTGTCTTGGTTCGGCCGAACGCATAGATCATGCGGGGTGAAGTCTTTTTCTTGGTTGCTTGGCGTCGAGTCTTGGTTGCGGGCATCCGGTGAGGCTCCTGTAGGGGCTCTTATGTGGCGTCAAAGCGAGGCAGTGTACCTCGCCTCGGAACGCAGCATCTAAGGCCCTCTATCATTGCTCGTATGTCTGATTGGCTTCGATGCCCCGAACTCGATGGACGCTCACCCTTGAGCGTTATGGCTGCGTGGCCACGCGACACACCGCTGGCGATGCTGCACACCAACCCCTCAGATTCGCTCGGGCGCTGGTCTATTCTCGCCGCTCCGTCTGGATTTCTGGAAGCATGGGCAAATGGTGGCCGTTGGATCGGCCCGAAAAACCTCGAGATGGAGCGCGCCGCGGCCCAAGGTGCCATTGCAGCACTCGAGGCCGTCGACAAGGCCAGATCCAAGATTGAATATGTCGAGGGACATCCGCCATTTTCCGAGTGGATCATGTGCCTGCACTATGAACTTGGCGCCATTCTTGAACCTGTGGCATGCGATACACCTCCCGCTTGCGATGAATCGGTCCTCACACTTCTGCATTGTCCTGATGCGATCGTCCATGACCGCGTCAGCAACTCGTGGTGGAAAACCGGACACCCGCCACTGCCTTGTCTGGATTCACAGCTTGGCGACCCAATGCGTGCTGATGGCTGCCCAAGCAGCACACCGACCACTACGGAGTGGCCTGCCGCTGTAGCCAAGGCTGTCGAGTACGTCCGGGCTGGCGACGTCTTTCAAGTGAATCTCACGCGGCAATTGCGTGTCGACGTCAGTGGCGATACCCGCGCGTTTGGGCATGCCGCCTTGAGCGAGCCACAAACTGCCTTCGGCGCTTTCGTCGAACTGCCACATTGCGACCGCGCTATCGTGAGCCTCAGTCCTGAACTCTTCCTAGAAGTTGATTGTGGTGGCGGCGTGACCAGTCGCCCCATCAAGGGCACACTGCCTGCCGCCGAGCACGCGGATACCCTCGCTGACTCAGCCAAGGATGCCGCCGAACTGCACATGATTGTGGACCTCATGCGAAATGATCTTGGACGCATCTGCACGCTTGGCAGCGTTCGCGTGCCATGCCCCCGCCGCATTGAGACCTATCCCACGGTGCACCACGGCGTCAGTGAGATTTGTGGAGTTGTAAGATCCGATGTGACACTCGTTGAGCTACTGGCTGCGACATTCCCCGCGGGCTCCATTACCGGCGCGCCAAAGATTCGGGCGATGCAAATTGCTGATGCATTAGAACCTCTGCCCCGCGGCATGTACTGCGGAGCGGTCGGATTCCTTGGTCCTGAACATTCCATCACACTCTCGGTGGCCATTCGCACGGCTGTGATTGACCAGGTGACCACCACGCCAACGCTGAGCTACGGAGTCGGGTGTGGCATCGTCGCCGAGTCAACTCCCATGGCTGAACTCGCTGAGTCTGAATCAAAGGCGCACGTCCTGTGGCGCACACTCAGCCAGTCTTGCGAAACGCCAGTTGTCGCTGCTGAAGACCAGCAATCGCCCGCATGATTTGCCGCGCCACTACATGGCGGTGAGATGGATTGACGCCAAAGTCGAAACACATGCCGCAGTACTGCGACTGGTCACTTCGCATATGGCGATGGGCAACACGAGCCACGGCCCGTACTGGTGTCTGAACTGATGGCGACAGCTCAAACTGCATCCACCACAACGCATGACGACCAACGGCTCCAGCGTCTTCCATGCCGACCGCTACACCAAGACCGCCACCACCAAGGTTGACGATGCGGCCGCCGTATTCAGGGCCAAGCTTGGGCATCAGGTCGTCATCGATTGTCATTGACCCGCTCCCGGTGCCGTCGAGTTCGTGTTGGAAATCGACCGCCGTCAATCGCTCAGCGGCAATGACTGAACTTGGATCAAGCAGCGGCCACAACCGGACGTTTGGAAGCTGCAAATCAGCAGTGTCGATGCGGTAGTCACGGCGACGCTGGCATCGTTCCACACTTTGCGGAGTCGAGAGCACGAGCCCTGGCGTGCCAGTCGGCGACGGCAGGGTGTCGACACCGATGCAGTGCGTATGGAACATCCAGCGATTCTGCCCAATGGCCATGATCGCTACAAGCTCGAGGCCATCCTCAAACTCAACCGCATGCCCGAGAGACACAGGTGTCTCGACGCGAATCGTGCTGTGATCGATCGAAATTAATCGAGCGCGAAAAAGTAAATCGCCACGAGGTGCGTCTCCATTGAGATCGCCAGGGGGCCGAATCGCAAGTTCAAGCGAGCCTCGTCGATCACAAATCTGTTGAAGACACTGTCTCCATCCGGCGGTACGGGCGCGTTGAGCTGGCATCTGTCTTGGATCCTTTTCCTGAAGGGTGCGATGGGTCATATGATCAACCCGAGATTCCTCCCGTGCCATCGACCGCCTTTCAGGGGGGCTGAAGCGACAAATCCAGCGATTCTGCTTAGCCAGGGTGGGCAGATGTCGCAGGCCGCAGAACCAGAACACTGGCCTCTGCAATGTGCTCAGGTGCCTCAAATCCAGCGAGCCGCGCCGCGAGCATTAAACAACCCGAGGTCCACAGCCGCATTGGTCGGTCTGCTTCGCTGATGCTGGGTTGGCCAGGATCAATCTCATCGCCTGTTCGCAACGCCATCACGGCATCGTCTGCTTCCCACACAAGCTGCGTGCTCCCGTCTTCTGAGATTCCGCTCGCCCAGTACCCCTCTGCCACTTCTGGCCAAAGATTCTGCGGAATGTCATCAATCACTACAACCCCACGCTCAGCGAGCAACGCACGCCATGCTCGCAACGTCTCAACTGCCTGATCAACATCCCACAGTAGACAGAATGTATTACCAAGGCACAACACCGCGTCAAAATGCTGACCAGCGAGCGGTGGATTGTGCATGTCGGCTTCAAGCACTTCAATAGCGTCGCAGCATGCGCCGCACCGCTCAATCGCAATCGGATCATGATCAAGTGCGACATATCGACTTGACAGTGGCGCTACCACCGCGGCCACTCGGCCTTCGCCTGCGCCCACATCAAGCACAGCTTGATCCGCACACTGCATGCTCAACCACGCAATTTGCCGTCCACTGTAGGCCTCATCATGAGGAACAATGGCTCCAGCATCATCTCGTACGCTCATGTCGACACCTCCAAGAGTATGCGAAGTTGTCTGAGCCATTCGCTGGTCTGGCGGCGTCTGTCATCATCGACACGCCCGCCGCCGTACCGAATGGCGTAGAAAGAATGTACCACCTGATCTGCAAGCACTGCAGCATCGGGATGAGACTGACTGATCCTGCCGCACCACGCAAGTGGTGATAAGTGTGGCGGCTTTTCAAAACCAGCCCGCCTTAGAATCGCCAATAGCTCGCGATAGGACGCGATAGATTGCCCGAGTTCGCGGTTTGGCCGCCCTGGATGCAGACCAATCTGAATTCGAAATCGGCGGCGTGTTCGCCACGCTCGCACAAGCAACAGAAATGTGGCCGTAAATATCAAGACCAACGAGATGATAT
>CAVOCO010000034.1:0-8443 GCA_963694215.1 Phycisphaerae bacterium | reverse complement strand
CCGGCGAGGCAGGGCAACTCTCGTTGCTCTCGTACACCAGGGATCCAGAGACTGGGGATGTGACGTGGTATCAGAACCTAGAGGGCGAAGAGATCATGAATCGAAATGGGCAAGTGCTTGGGTTCTCGGCAACAGAGGCAGTTCATTCTGGCATGGCGATTGGTATTGCGGATACGAAAGAAGAACTTGGTCTGCTACTTAATCAGGGTGGCTGGCGGGAAGCGGGAACGGGCACAAAACTGCATGAAGATTGGCTTGAGATCGCTACTCGATGCAAAAAGGCCATTGCTGCGGACAACAAGGAACGCGGCAAACTTGGTGGCAGCGCACGCGACATCCGAAAGCAGATCAAGATTCTGAAGAGTTGGATGCGGTGGTGGGATCGCGCAGCGAATGCCTGTATGGAAGTGCGCATTCCGTCGAAGAAGCAACTTGAGCAGATGATTGTCCAGCTTGAAGAGCAACTGGACGCGATCCAACGTAGTTGAGCCTCTTGGGATCAATTTATGTTTGAAGCCCAGCTGCCTGAATAGTGTCAGCAAACGCGACCGACGCCAGTATGCCGCCGGCCGTGATTGAGATCAATCCCCAGAAGACCGACAGTGTCGCGATCGATTGTGTCCTGCGTGGAACGAGGGCGAGGGCGAGGCTCGGCAGTAGAAGCCACACGCCTGCCTTGAACACCATGATCCATCCCACAATGGTCGTGATCATGAGTGCACCATCTCGAGGCTGGTTGGGCAGGATGAGTAGTAGGCCAAGGATCAATGCGAGCACTCCAATAAGCATGCCAATGCCTGCGGGATGGCGACTTCGCATGAACTGAGTGGTCATATCCGCCCAAAGGCCGGACCATAAGATCTGTGAGAGTCCCGCGGTGATAAGCACGATTGCAGTGATCTGAGAGTCAAGCATGTCTGGTGTACTCCTGCTGACAGTCTACGCTGCGATGAACTCGTGCTGTGGCGTACGGAGGCCGCGTTATCGTCTGCGGCAACCCGGTGAGGACCGGTCCAGCAGGTGGTCCTGGGGCACAGTTGCGGCAATTATTGATCGTGTCGCGATATCCATTCCAAGTGGAATTGCATTGGCGGTCAGGGGCGTGTTCGTAGCCTCATTCGCCATGACCCCGCTTGACGCCTCTTGAGTATTCCAGCAATGAGGAATGGCATCCAAGCTTCGTAGGGATTGGGGCCGATCTTTTGTGGGTATCTCAGAGCAGATCGCTGCTTGTGGCAATTGGCCTCACGATACTTGCTCTTGATGGTTTGATGATTGTGGAGGCTGTGTTGCTATGGCCTTTGGTTCGCGCGTTCCCGCAGGCAACGCCAGCGGTCAACGCCAAACACGACTGATTCTGGTTAGAATTGGTGTCTCTGGGGACAGGTGGCGGAGCGGCTGAACGCGCCGGTCTCGAAAACCGGTATAGCTTTCGGGCTATCGTGGGTTCGAATCCCACCCTGTCCGTTGTCGGGTCTGGCGACCCGACAACGGAAGAGTGTGAGAAGACAGAAAGTAGAAACACGTGGACCTTGAGCGATTGGCAGAACAGATGGCAGCAGCGACGGCGAGCGATGCTCGGATGGTGCGAGCATTTGCCGATGACTTGCCTGACGCTCATACAGCACAACGTCTCACCGAACGGCTCCGCAGAATTCTGTTTCCTAGACTGCATAGCGATGGCGAATTCAATCATTGCTCGCTTGCGACGCGGCTCGAACGTGAACTCAATGATTTTCATGCGGACCTGTTGCATCAGGTCAAGGGTGCATATACCCACTGGGGCGAGGGCAAAGTTGCGACCGAGGCGGATAATGCCGCTTCAGCGTTGATGGAATTGTTGCCGCTAATTCGCGATCGACTCAGTCTTGATGTGCAAGCGGCCTATGACGGTGATCCGGCGGCGCAGCACATTGATGAAATCATGCTGTGTTATCCGGGTATTCGAGCGCTTATGACGCATCGATTCGCACATGCGATGCGATCAATTGGTGTGCCACTACTACCCCGAATTATGCAAGAGCACGCGCACAGAGATACTGGCATTGATATTCACCCGGCAGCGACTATTGGTGAGTCATTCTTCATTGACCATGGGACAGGTGTTGTCATCGGTGAAACCACCAGCATTGGTAACCATTGCAAGGTTTATCAGGGGGTGACGCTTGGGGCCAAGTCCTTTGAACGTGATGCCGAAGGGTCGCTTAGGCGTGGCACCAAGCGACATCCAACGCTTGGCAATCGCGTGACCGTGTATGCCGGGGCGACGGTGCTCGGCGGAGATACCATCATTGGCGATAATTGCATCATCGCGAGTGGCGTCTTCCTGGCTCGATCTGTGCCTGCTGGACACCTCGTCGCGGGCCCACGCCCTGATATCCGCATGATCGCCAACTCGGTGTAATTCAATCGGCGGGTGCGGTAAACTGGCAGCCTTCAACAGGAGTCCCCACCCTATGTCCGACACGCGCGATCCGTTTGGCACTCATCAGATCATTGAGACACCCGCAGGCGACCGCCGTATCGCCTCTTTACCGGCTTTGATGGAAGAGCTCGGTCATGACCTGGGCAGGATGCCGTTTAGTATTCGTGTGTTGCTCGAGGCCTGTACGCGCAACTGCGACGGAACACTTGTTACGGAAGACGATGTTCGGGCGCTCGCTGCATACAACGCAGTTGATGTCGGAGCCCGTGAGATTCCATTTCAGCCGGGCCGTGTGGTGCTTCAAGACTTTACTGGTGTTCCGGCGATGGTCGACCTTGCCGCGATGCGAACTGCCATGGTCACAATGACTGGCGATTCATCCGCTGCCGAGCATGTGAATCCGCTTGTGCCATGTGATCTTGTTATTGATCACTCTGTACAGGTAGATGCGTTCAATTCTGGCGTGGCGTTGACGATCAATTCAGAATATGAATTCACGCGAAACCAAGAGCGTTATGAGTTTCTCAAGTGGGGTCAGCAGGCCTTTGACAATTTCCGTGTGGTGCCTCCAGCGACAGGCATCGTCCATCAAGTAAACCTCGAGTACCTCGCGAAAGTTGTCTGGGATGATGGCGAATGGTTGTTCCCTGACAGCCTCGTTGGGACCGACTCGCACACCACCATGATCAATGGGCTCGGTGTGCTTGGCTGGGGCGTTGGCGGGATCGAAGCCGAGGCCTGCATGCTTGGCCAGCCGATATCGATGCTGATTCCCGAGGTCATTGGCATGCGTTTGACTGGTAAGGTTCCTGAGGGCTGCACGGCAACGGATTTGGTGCTTCGCATCACACAGGTGCTGCGTGAGCACGGCGTTGTAGGCAAGTTTGTTGAATTCTTTGGAAGCGGTCTTGCGAGTATGCCCCTTGCAACCCGGGCCACCATTGCGAATATGGCTCCGGAGTACGGGGCCACGATGGGATTCTTCCCGGTTGATGATGCAACATTGCGGTACATGGAACTTACTGGTCGCGACGAAGCGCTTATCAAAATGGTGAGCCGCTACTGCAAGGCCAATGGTTTTTGGCATTCAGGCGATGAGGACATTACGTATACAGCTGTTGTTGAACTTGATCTCGGGACGATTGAGCCTTCACTGGCCGGCCCCAAGCGGCCGCAAGATCGCATCGCACTCTCAGACATGAAGTCAGCCTGGGGCGCTCACCTCGCCTCGGTGGAAGATCATTCACAATCGTCTGCGCTTGTTGAGGTAGATGGTGAGTCGTTTGACCTCAAGGACGGCGCAGTCGTCATCGCGGCCATTACCTCTTGCACAAATACCAGTAACCCAGACGTCATGGTGGCAGCGGGTTTGGTTGCTCGGAAGGCACGAGCCGCAGGACTTCAGCGAAAGCCATGGGTCAAAACATCGCTTGCGCCTGGTTCCAAGGTGGTGACGGATTATTTGGAGCGGGGGGGGCTTATTGGTGACCTAGAGGCCCTTGGCTTCTATACCGTCGGATACGGCTGCACCACATGCATCGGCAATTCTGGGCCCCTCGATGCGCCTATTCACGATGCGATTGAAACACATGACTTGATTGCAACGAGCGTCCTCAGCGGGAACCGCAACTTCGAGGGTCGTATTAGCCCAGACGTCCGAGCAAATTACCTCGCATCTCCGCCGCTAGTGGTGGCGTATGCAATTGCAGGAACAGTCGATATCAATCTTGCCAATGAGCCGCTCGGTCACGATGCCAGCGGCAATGCTGTGTACCTCAAGGATGTCTGGCCCACGCAGGCTGAGGTGGATGAGATGGTGTCGGCCAGTATTGGCCGCGACCAGTTCCTGACCGAGTACAGCGATGTGTTCACTGGGTCTGCTGCATGGCAGGATGTGAATGCTGGCGAAGGCAATCTTTTTGAGTGGACTGATGAGAGCACCTACATCCACCTTCCTCCCTTCTTTGAGGGCATGACCCAAAGCACGCCAGGCATTCCAGTTGTTCAAGACGCCCGGGTGCTGTGTTTGCTCGGCGACTCGGTCACCACAGATCACATCTCACCCGCTGGTTCGATCGATGAAGATTCGCCAGCAGGCCAGTTTCTCATCAAACACGGCGTCAAGCCTGGAATGTTCAACTCGTTTGGGTCGCGGCGTGGCAATGACCTCGTGATGACCCGGGGCACGTTTGGGAATATTCGTGTTCGTAACCAACTTGCCCCCGGTACAGAAGGCGGATGGACGACTGACTTTACAACTGGTGATGTCACATCCATCTTTGAAGCAAGCGAGCACTATCGCGCCGAAGGCACGCCACTTGTTGTTCTTTCTGGCAAGGATTACGGCATGGGCTCGTCACGCGACTGGGCCGCTAAGGGAACCTATTTACTTGGCGTTCGGGCGGTCATTGCCGAGTCATATGAACGCATTCACCGATCCAACCTTGTTGGAATGGGCGTCGTGCCGCTTGAGTATGTGGCCGGGCAGACCGCTGCGTCGCTTGGGCTCACTGGCCATGAACGTTTCAGCATTGATTGGGGCGTCACGTTTGCCCCGCGGCAGATTGTTTCAGTTACAGCCACAACAGAGTCTGGCGAGGCGACGCAGTTTCAGGCCTTGCTCCGCGTCGATACGCCGGTCGAAGTGACGTACATTGAGAATGGTGGGATTCTGCACACCGTGCTTCGCCGGATGGCCGCTGCTGTGACCTCGACAGCTAGTTGAGTGCTGAGTACAAAACGAAGAAGCACGGCACACTTCGGCGGTCGAAGTATGCCGTGTTCTTGTATTTGTATTCCTGGCATTGCCATGAACACAAAGTGTGGGGGGGCAATTGTAATCAGGCGTTGATGGCTTCAAATTCGCCTGATGGCGAAGGGTCTTTCCAAGGTAGATCTGCGAAGAGTGAACGCTCAATTGAGTCGTCTTGCAAGGCTAAATCATTAACAATGTGCTCATCAATCATGGCCTGAAGTTGTCTTCGCACGTGCCGCTTGCTGGAACGGGCTTCTGTGAGGTGCTGTGTGCTTGGTATTGATGTGTCGTCATTTGTCATATGTCTCTGTCCTTCAGAGTAGGGCTTCCGCAGTTGTGCAATCAATTACTCAGTGCGGAGCCTTCGTGGTTTGTTTTCTTCGGATTATTGTGGACTCTGTCTACTTGGATCTGCGCAAAGGCATGGGCCGTATGGAGCAGACAATTACGAGTGGGCGAAACTGTTTCACCATTTGTCAGATATTTTCGTATTAGGAATTTAAAGGCTCCCCGGCAGATCTCATCAGCTTGAAGAGCCGTTACGTGAGGGCGAACAGAAAGAAATAACTCCTCATAACCAGCCTCAAAGGCGGTTAAAATGGCGTTTCTGGCGTCTAGGCGGGACATAATCGAACTCTCCATGTTGGCTACGCCAGACAAGGGTGATCACAGGCGGGATCTTTCGATTGGTTTGAAAATGATTCGAGATTGGGACCGCCTGGAGTGAAAAGGTTGCAGGGGCGTGGGAGTTCTCGTGTCTGTACCCCACTGGAGATCGCATCATGTCCGAAAACCTCATATTTGCCTGGATTAGTTCACTGTCGATGATTGCCCGATCTCACCTTATGGCGAGAATTATTCGGAGTGATGCGCCACCAGCCCTGACGGTGCTAGCAGCCTTCTCTGAGGCTTCAGGGCTGTCGCCCGAGGAGGTGTCGGGTTTGCTGCCAGCAGCGATTTCGCAGGCTGAATCCGCTGCCACCGGGCTTGTTCATACTCACACGCAGTATTCGAGCTCACGCCAGGCGAGTTGATCATGTTGTGGACAGAAATACAGCAGTAGTTGGCGATGTGGTCATCTGCTGTGCCATGCTGAGCCGCATGGCCATTCGACCACGAACTGATGTGCTCAAGCGACACGCAGTTGCCGTGGCACAAGACATAGTCGGCCGCGCCCTTCCCGACGCTGAGCGATGGACCAAAGCAAGTTTGATCAGATGCCGCGGACCATCGTGTTTACGATGTGGCCACTCCGCTCAGCGGCACATACCCATTACTGATGGATGTCCACATTGCCATGAAAATCAGGGCGTTTTAGACGGCGTGTGTAGAGTTGGCAGCTACCAAGATGGCTGCGCAGGACTGGTACTTGCGTTGAAGTTTCGTCGGTGGTGGGAGCTCTCGCGACCACTTGGGCAACGGCTTGCATGGACGTTACGTGCACAGTGTGGAGCAGAGCGAGTCGCCCAGTCTGTGGTTGTTCCAGTGCCGATGCCACTCATTCGCAGATGGAAACGTGGTATCGATCATGCTGCGATCCTTGCAAGAGAAGTTGCGCAGGCCGCAGACGCATCGTTCTATCGCGCGTTGTGGCGCCGTGGCGGCTCGGGTCAGGCAGGCGCTTCGCGGTCAGCACGACAGCGTGCATCTGCCCGTGGATGGCATCTGCATCTCCGTGCCCGAGCACGACTTGGGGGCCGCAATGTCATTCTTGTCGATGACGTGCTCACGACTGGTCGGACCGCTCGAATAGCTGGCGGGTTGCTTCGCCAGGCAGGGGCAAGCACGATCACCGTTGCCGTGATTGCTGTGGCAGATAGAACTTGAAGAATGATCAAAAAAACACTGGATGACGTCGGCAGAGTAGTTGACATTGGCTTGGGATCTGGTACAGTTCGTCGCTCGCCCTGATTTGGGGCGTTGCTTTGTTCCTTGACAAGTGGACAGTCGATACGCCGCGAGGATGTCGCCGGAATGTTAGACCTTTCACAGGGTCTTCCAGGATGGCGAAAAACTTGGGCGACGGATTACAGCCCCGTCGTCCATGAAACATTCTTGTGAAACCAGATCGAGTCATATTCCAGAAATACACGATCGTGTCAAGTTCGCTTCGGCGGGCTTGGCAGTAGTAATGATTCAAAAAACCCCGATGACAATAGCCGGTCATCGGGCCTGGTTCTTCTGGAACCAGGTTGACCGCCGATGTTCACCTTGTGTGAGCATCGGACCGTCCAGGCTTCTTATTTCTTCTATGCGAAGAAGCGTCATGCCCCTCGGGGTGTGGCGATGTCATTCAATTGAAGAGTTTGATCCTGGCTCAGATTGAACGCTGGCGGCATGGCTAAAACATGCAAGTCGAACGATGAAAGCACCTTCGGGTGTGCATGAAGTGGCGAAAGGGCGAGGAATACGTTCCTACGTACCCCAAGGTCAGGGATAGCCCCGGGAAACTGGGAGTAATACCTGATAATATCTCCGGATCAAAGGCTTCGGCCTCCTTGGGAGCGGGGAACGCCCTATCAGGTAGTTGGTGAGGTAACGGCTCACCAAGCCTAAGACGGGTAGCGGGTGTGAGAGCATGACCCGCCGCATCGGGACTGAGACACTGCCCGGACTCCTACGGGAGGCTGCAGTAACGAATATTCCGCAATGCGCGAAAGCGTGACGGAGCAATGCCGCGTGTGGGATGAATCTCTTCGGAGTGTAAACCACTGTCAGAGTTTAGGAACTCAATGACCAGACTCAAAGGAAGGGCCGGCTAACTTCGTGCCAGCAGCCGCGGTAATACGAAGGGCCCGAGCGTTAATCGGAATCACTGGGCTTAAAGCGTGCGTAGGCGGACTTGAAGGCACCTTGTGAAATCCCTCGGCTCAACCGAGGAACTGCAGGGTGAACCATGAGTCTAGAGACAGGTAGAGGTTGTCGGAACGATAGGTGGAGTGGTGAAATGCGTTGATATCTATCGGAACGCCAATGGAGAAGTCAGGCAACTGGGCCTGTTCTGACGCTGAGGCACGAAAGCGTGGGGAGCGAACGGGATTAGATACCCCGGTAGTCCACGCCGTAAACTATGCGTACTAGGTTGGGGAAGCTCTGACGCTGTTCCCGGCTGAAGCAAAAGTATTAAGTACGCCGCCTGGGGAGTACGGTCGCAAGGCTAAAACTCAAAGGAATTGACGGGGGCTCACACAAGCGGTGGAGCATGTGGCTTAATTCGAAGCAACGCGAAGAACCTTATCCTGGGCTTGACATGTACGAATTAG
>CAVOCO010000033.1:0-8495 GCA_963694215.1 Phycisphaerae bacterium | reverse complement strand
GAGATCGCGTCCGAATGGCTTTTCGACTACCACAGAGGCCCCATCTGCACATCCTCCCGCAGCAATATTGGCCGTGACCATGCCAAATATGCTTGGAGGAATAGCGAGATAGTGAAGAGGATGCTTCGCAGAACCAAGAGCCACTCGCAGCTTTCGAAAGCTCTCAACATCGCTGTAATCTCCAACGACATATGAGAACCGATCAGCGAATCTCGCAAACACCGTTTCATCAATATCACTATCACTGAATCGCTCGATTCCATTTCGAGCTCGATCAAGCAGATCGCTGAGAGTCATGTCCTGACGAGCAATACCAACGATAGGAACCTGCAAAACACCGCGCTGCTCCATGGCGTAGAGGGATGGCAGGATCTTTCGATGAGCAAGGTCTCCAGTAATGCCAAAGATGACAAATGCATCGGCATGCTGGCGGCTCATGACTGCTTCTCAGCATGACCGCCAAATTGATGCCGCATAGCAGAGAGCACACGCCGTCCAAACTCGTCTTCGTTCCGCGACGCAAACCGCTGGAACAATGCTGCAGCAAGCACTGGGCTCGGCGCACCAGTCTCAATTGCTGCTTCAAGCGTCCACCGTCCCTCGCCCGAATCAGACACCCGGCCATTAAATCTTTCGAGCGATGGATCTTCGTGCAGAGCGGACGCTGTGAGATCAAGCAGCCATGACTCAATCACGCTACCTCGCCGCCACAACTCTGTAATGGCAGGCAAGTCAAATTCGTATTGGAATGCTTCGGGATGACGAAGCGGCGTTGTCTCAGCATCGGTGTCTCGATCTCTCAAGCCCGCTGAAGCGTGTTTGAGCACACCCAATCCTTCCGCGTAAGCAGCCATAGCGCCGTACTCGATGCCGTTGTGCACCATCTTGACAAAGTGCCCCGCGCCACTTGCTCCACAGTGCAGCCACCCTTGTTCGGCCGACGATGGTTCGCCACTACATCCAGGCGTGCGGCTCGCCGCTTTAACGCCCGGGGCGAGCGACTGAAGTACTGGTTCAAGCATCTTGACCGCATGGTCCTCGCCGCCCACCATCACGCAGTACCCGCGTTCTTGTCCCCAGACACCACCGCTGACTCCTGCATCGACAAAGTGGATATCACGAGCAGAAAGTTCCTGCCCACGACGAATATCGTCGCGCCACATACTGTTTCCGCCATCGACCAACACATCACCTGCATGTAAGTGTGGCGAAACTGATCCAATTACGGTGTCAACAATCCCCGCGGGCACCATCATCCACACCACCCGCGGCTGGGACGTCTTCGTCGCCAGTTCTTCAACCGTCGCTGCGCCCACAGCCCCGTCTTGGACGAGCGTGGCCACAGCCTCTTGGTTGACATCCCAGACCACACAGTCATGCCCCGCGGCCATCAAACGCCGCACCATGCCAGCGCCCATACGCCCAAGACCAATCATTGCCAATTGCATCGCAGAGCACCTTATTCTCTTGAAAACTATGTCGACTGCAGATTGCCGAGCTTTGACTCAATGGTTTCGAGAAGGTGTCTCCATGACGCGACAAACGCATCAGCCCCCTCCGTCTGCAACCTCAAGGCGAGCGCCGAAATATCGACACCAGCAGCTTCATACCCTGCGATCACCCGATCAGCTTCTTCCCAGGACGACTCGTTCAACACGCCATCGACGATGCCGTGATCAGCAAAGGCAAGCAAAGTTGGTTCTGGAATCGTGTTGATTGAATCGACGGCAATGAGCGCCGTGACATATGTCGTGTCTGGAAGCGATGGATCCTTTGTACTCGTGCTCGCCATCAACAACTTTTGGCGGCGAGCGCCCTTGGCTTCCATCGCTTTGAATCGATCACTGGTAAAGAGTTCTTCGCATGCCCGGTGACACCGCGTGGCGCACGCAATGCCCAATTTATTCTTGAGTTCATCGCCAACAAGGTCCGCCGTTGGCGTATCCCATCGCGATACAAACACAGAAGCGACAGAGAATACCTTCGCGTCCAGCCCTGCTTCAAGTCGTCGTTCGATGCCACGGATATAGGCTTCGGCTGCAAGTCGGTATTGGCCTTCATCAAAGAGCAACGTGACGTTGACGTTGACTCCGCGAAAGATCAACTCTTCAACCGCTTCGGCCCCTTCAGGCGTACCGGGCACTTTGATCAGAAGATTATCGCGTTCCATGCGAGCAAAGAGCGACGTGCCCTGCTCAATCGTCGTGGCTGCATCAGCTGCAAGCAACGGTGACACCTCAAGTGACACACAGCCATCATTTCCGTCAGTCACGTCCCATGCAGTACGAAGTAAATCGGCGGCCCGAGACAAATCGTCAATCGCAATGTCAAAGAAGATCGACTCAGCATCGGTTCCCGACATGGATCCGTCGTAGAGATCACTGCCTGAGATGGCCTTATCGAAAATAGACGGATTGCTTGTCAAGCCCGTCACGCAGTTGTCGCTGATGTAGCGAGCGAGCGTGCCGTCATCAAGAATGTCGCGGCGAATGTAATCAAGCCAGGCAGCTTGGCCAGCTTGAGTGAGTGTGTAGAGCGGGTTCACAGTCCTTCTCCTCTCAATGTCAATGATCTGTGCAAGACGGCGGCGGTATCGCTCAAGTGGTTGGAACTCAGCGAGCAAGTAAGCGCGAGTGATTTCAGTAGCTGGCTCTGGACCGATGACCCGCGTGCCAAGCGTCAAGACGTTGACGGCATCATGCTCAACCATCTGATGAGCCGTATAGGTATCGTGCGCGGTGGCGGCACGGATACCGGGAAATCGATTTGCGGCAAGCGTCATGCCAGCGCCAGATCCGCACAGCAAGATGCCGCGTTGGGCGCGGCCTGCCATCAGTTCAGCACAGAGGGCCTCGGCCGCAATCGGAAAGTCGACCCGCTCTCCCTCTTCAGGGCCAACCAGCACTGCCTCATGGCCAAGCGAACGCACGACCCCAGCGAGCGTTGCTCGCATCGTCAATCCTGCATGATCACCGGCAAGTACGACACGCATGAGGGGATCTCCAAAGTGGCACGATAGCGGAAATGAGGCTCGCAGCTTCGTCTCTAGAGCAGGTCAGCACGAGAGTAGGAGATAGAGAACTGCCCGGTACAGTATCGTGCTCTCTGTGGACATTCTCACCATTGATATTGGCGGCTCAAGTCTCAAGATCCTTCGATCTGGAGCCGAGGAACGGCGCAAGGTCAAGTCAGGGAAACACCTCTCGCCCGAGCTCATGGTGCAGACGGTCAAGGACATTTGCGAAGACTGGTCTTGGGAAGCCATTTCAATCGGATATCCCTCCCCAGTCATTGGCGGGAAGCCATTGCTCAATCCGTCAAACCTCGCAGATGGGTGGGTTGGCTTTGACTTCGAAGCAGCCTTTGGCTGCCCGGTTCGCATCATGAACGACGCGGCCATGCAGGCACTCGGTAGTTATCACGGCGGCAGAATGCTCTTTCTCGGACTTGGGACAGGGCTCGGTTCGGCGATGATTCAGAACGGGCATCTTGAGCCACTTGAACTCGGCCATATGCCGTTCAAGGACGGCAAGTGCTTTGAGTACTTCACTGGCAAACGCGGCCTTAAGCGACTGGGTTTCGATGCGTGGCGTGATGTCGTCTATGAAGTTGTTGAGCAGTTCGTGTCGGCCATTGACCCGGACTACGTCGTACTTGGTGGCGGCAACGTAAAGAAACTCGATGAACTTCCACCACGGTGCGAACGCGGAAGCAACGCCAATGCCTTCATCGGAGGCTTCCGAATCTGGGAGGAAGACCAATGAGCAAAGCATGGGACACACTTCGATCACACCGCCAAGAACTCGATGGCGTCACCCTCGGATCACTCATTGATGCGACCGATCGTGAGCAACACTTCACTCAACAGCTCGGTGATCTGCATGTTGATCTGACTCGCCACCTCGCCACCGATCGAACACTTGAGTTGCTGCTGAACCTTGCTCGCGAGCATGGTGTTGAATCGCTACGAGATTCTATGTTTTCCGGCCAACCAATCAATACCACCGAAGACAGGTCCGCTCTACACATTGCACTTCGCAATCAATCGGATCGCCCTATTCTCAATAGCGGCGAGAATGTGATGCCCGAAGTCAATGCTGTGCTTCGCAAGATGCAGACGTTCTGCGAATCCGTCCATACTGGCACGTGGCGTGGATTTACCGATCAACGCATCGAGACCGTTATCAACATTGGCATTGGGGGATCAGATCTTGGACCGGTCATGGCAACCGAAGCGCTCCGCCCATGGTGGCTAGAGAGTCTTCGCGTTCGATTCGTGTCGAATGTGGATCCGTCCCATCTTTCAGACACAATTCGAGATCTTGATCCACGGACGACGATGTTCATCATTGCATCCAAGACCTTTGGAACACAAGAAACACTCACAAATGCCCATGCAGCCCGTCGCTGGATTGTCGATGCAATGGGCGACCACGCTGTATCACGCCACTTTGTGGCCGTCTCAACCAACACCGAGCGTGTTGCCGCATTCGGGATCGACACGGACAATATGTTCGAGTTCTGGGATTGGGTCGGCGGGCGGTATTCCATGTGGTCTTCGATTGGCCTCTCCATCGCCATGGCGATTGGATTTGATCAATTCACTGAACTCCTTGGCGGCGCGCACGAGATGGACTGCCACTTCCGCGATGCGCCAATGAGTGAGAACATCCCAGTACTCCTCGGTCTCCTTGACTGTTGGTACCGCGAATGCTGGAACTGCCAGTCTCGAGCAGTGCTGCCCTATGACCAACATCTTCACCGGCTGCCGGCCTATCTCCAACAACTCGAGATGGAGAGCAATGGAAAGTGCACGCAAGTCGACGGCTCGCCAACCACCGAAGGCACCGCCTTTATCGTATGGGGCGAACCTGGAACAAATGGACAGCACTCTTTCCATCAGATGCTCCACCAGGGCACCACGCTTGTCCCCTGCGACTTCCTCGTCGCCGCCTCGCCGAGCGAATCAGTCGATGACGATCGCTACGACATCCTATTTGCCAACTGCCTTGCGCAGTCGGAAGCACTTGCTCGGGGACGCGACCTAGACCACGTCAAGGCCGAGCTCGAGGCAAGCGGGATCAGTGAAGCTGATGTCAATGCGCTTGCACCACAGAAAGTCATGCCGGGGAATCGCCCCTCAACCACCTTCCTCTACCGCCAACTCGATCCCGCCATGCTCGGTCGCCTAATCGCGCTGTATGAGCACCGGGTCTTTGTACAAGGCGCCATCTGGGGAATCGACTCGTTTGATCAGTGGGGCGTTGAACTTGGCAAACACCTCGCCACCGAAATCTTGCCGAGTGTGATCGATGGATCGGCGACGCGGGGCGATGTCACAACGCGTCGTCTCACTACGCGAATGGATGCGCTCCGTCGCAGCTGAACTATCGGTGCACTCTTCCACATCTCATCCAGAACTCCACCGAGAATGGCTGCTCACCAACGGCCTTGGTGGATATGCCATGGGTACAGCGTGCGGAGCGCCCACACGTCGATACCACGGACTGCTCGTCGGCGCTGCAACGCCGCCCGTTGATCGGCTTGTCGCGCTTCATGGAACCATCGACACGATCACGCTTCCAGGGTGCGAGGAAATACAGCTCTCGACGTTTCTTTTCGGCGAACACGCCTCAACTCATCCGGACGGATGGACTCGCCTGCTCTCATTCTCCTGCGATCTCAATACGGCTGTGTGGCGATGGAACCTGCCAAGTGGAATCACAATTTCAAAAACGCTCTCGCTCCAACATGGATTCAATGCGTGCACCATTCGGTGGCATGTAGGGAATCTTCCAGAGTCGGCTACGCTTCGCATTCAACCACTGGTCTTGCTTCGCGACTTTCATGCCTTGCAGCATGCGCCAACAGATGCCATTACGTGCAAGAAATCTGGACGTGTCCTGCGCATCATGCGGAACGACACGTCTCTTGTCCTGCGCGCTTCATGTGGACAATGGTCCGGTGAACCACTGTGGTGGAAGGAGTTTGAGTATCCAGCCGAGCGAAACCGTGGCTACGACCACGAAGAGTGCTCGCTTGTAGCTGCAACGATTGACATTGCGCTCACTACCGCCCAGCCCCGGTTCGAACTAACCGCTGAAATGGGCGCATTTGTTCCACTCGCACCCACTGCGAATGCCCATACGCCACGGACAATCGACGCGTGTCTTGCTCGCGCTGCCAATCAATTTGTCGTTGCCCGCGCGTCGCCATCAGTCACCACGCCCCGCATGTCAATCATCGCCGGATATCCGTGGTTTGCAGATTGGGGACGCGATGCAATGATCTCGCTGCCAGGACTGCTCATTCAAACAAATCGGCTCGATGACGCCCGCGTCGTACTCGAAACATTTTCTGAGTCGATCAAGGATGGGCTCATTCCAAATCGATTCGATGATCGTGATCTGAACACGGCGCATTACAACACGGCCGATGCAAGCTTGTGGTTCTTGCACGCATTGCATGCCTGGATCACAGCGGTAGGTGGAGCTTCTGCACCAGGCGCATCGGACTTACTCGCCGCCGCCGTTGATAGTATTGATTCCCATCTTGCCGGAGACTGCCCAGGAGTTCGTGTTGCCGCCGATGGGCTAATTGAAGCAGGAATCGACGGCGAGGCACTGACTTGGATGGATGCCCGAATCGATGGCGTTGCAGTTACACCGAGAATAGGGAAGCCTGTTGAGCTCTCAGCGCTGTGGCAAAGTGGGCTCCGTCTTATCGCCTCGCACCTTGGCACGACCGAACGAAATCGACTGATCGCAGAAGCCGATCGATCAGCCGCTTCATTTAGCGCCTTCTGGAACGACGACCTGCACTGTTGCTACGACGTGCTCACGCAACATGATGGATCCTGGGTTGGTGATGCATCCATTCGACCGAATCAGATCTTTGCAGTTTCGCTGCCACACTCACCACTCAGCGATGAGGCGCAACGCGCTGTCGTAAAGATCGTTCGCGAACATCTACTCACCCCGTATGGCCTCCGCACACTCTCGCCTACCGATTCGAGTTATCAAGGCCGCTTCGAAGGCAATATGACCACGCGCGACACTGCTTATCACAACGGCACAGTGTGGCCGTGGCTCATCGGACCATGGTGCGACGCCATCGCACACACCTGTACAACACGTGAGCAGGCCATCATCGAAATCAATACGGCCACCACGCAGCTCTTCACTTCTCTCGAACAAGGCTGCATCGGTCAAATCGCGGAAATCTACGATGGGGATGCCCCCCACCACCCCCACGGCTGCCCAGCCCAAGCCTGGTCGGTTGCCGAACTCCTTCGAGTCCACCAAACGTCGGTCTAATGCCACTCGAACTAGAAGAGGAGTTGCAGCTGGCTCCGGATGACCAACTGGCCGCTTTCACCAGCGTTGTCTTCTCGCCAGCCATTGCCGCTTGAGACATAGTCTGCATGTGGTGCTTCAGTTCCGCCATTGTTGAGCGTTGAGAACGAGTACCCGACGTCAGTGGTCCACTTCACGGTCTTGCCTGCGAGCCAGTTATTGAAACCAACCGTCAGTGTGCTGTCGTGACCGGTGCGTTGGCCGTTGTTGTTCCGGCTAGGGCCGTTGGCATATCTGGCATTCCCTTGGTTATAGCCTTCGATATCGCCGACCTCGTACCGGGCAAAGAGCTGGGTGTCATCAGCGACCATGACGCCACCTTGAACAACGGCGCCCCACGCATGATTACTATCAGGACCTGCAGCAAATGTAGAGCCTTTGCCTTTGTTGTTGGCCCACACAAAGGCGCTGTAGAAAGTCCAGCCCTCTCCGCCAACAGAGCCGTCAACCGTCAAGCCAAGGCTGCGGTTGCCATCAAAGCCGCCGTACTCCGTTGAATCCGAATTGCGATTACTCCGATTGAACCACTGCGCTGCTGCTCCGATAAATGCATACGAGTCACTCTTGCCGTAACCAGTAAATGACTTCCAATCGCTCCAACTGCCGTCAAGTCGCCAGTCAGCACGAGCAACGATCGAGGCCACATCATTGCCTAATCCTTGGGATTGGGTGTTGGCCGAATTTGGCCCGTCGAGATACATCGCTCGCCACCAAAATCTATCGCCTTTGGATCCAATTTCGATTCCCTGGGTCCAGCCGTAGGTGAACTGATTATTGATCATGGATCGTTCAACGGTGAGCTGCGCACTGCTTGAGACGAGCTCTTCTCGAAGAAACGGCGCCTTGAACTGACCGACCTTGAAATACAAGCCGGTGTCATATGTCTTCTTAAGCCACGCATCCTCCACATACATCTTGTTGGAGCTGCCAGTGCCGCCTTGTGAGTTCCGTTGATTCACAATCGAGATCTTGTAGGTCCAGCTTGGATCAACAATGTGGCCCGAGAACTTTACCTTGAGTCGACGAATTTCAAATCCATAATCATTTGACTGGTCATTCGCATGGTTGTAAATAAAGCGGCTCTGAATCTGACCATTAACTTTCATGAGCCAGTTGCCGTCGGGTGACTGCATAAAGAAT
>CAVOCO010000032.1:0-8568 GCA_963694215.1 Phycisphaerae bacterium | reverse complement strand
GAGTTGGCGTGAATTGAGCCGCATGAGCAAGAAGAGGCATACACCGATCACGATGCCAGCGGGAATAGCGATGGCTCCGTGCGTGGTAAGCAGCGCAATGGCACTACCGATGCCCACTGGAAATACCAGCCCGC
The DNA here is from genome assembly GCA_963694215.1 of Phycisphaerae bacterium. Classification (GTDB taxonomy): domain Bacteria; phylum Planctomycetota; class Phycisphaerae; order Phycisphaerales; family SM1A02; genus UBA12567. Next base: position 8,434 of record CAVOCO010000032.1, on the reverse strand, counting down.
TGTACTGCGCGAGATTCTGCATGATGCGATGTTTTGTTGTGCCGCGCACGTTGTTAAGGCAAGCATCAGCCTGATCGAGCTTTCTGTCGACCTCTTCGGTTGACGGACTTTCAGGCGATGGAGACGATTTTGGCTGATCTGTCTCTATACCCTCGGGCATGCCGAGCGTCTTGCGCCACTCCGTGGCTTGCTCGTGCACTGCGTTCTGCCGCCACTGCACTTCTTCACGGTGTTTCGTGACGCGTTCTAGAGATTGCTCGGTGTCGTCAATGCTCGCGTCGTACATCGAGTCTGCGAGCCACTTTGATTCTTTTGCAGCCTCAGCAGCCGTTGTTCGAATGGACACGGACTCATCGAGAATCGTTTGGCGTCGTTCGTTCGCATGTTCGTTGAGGCGAGACGACTTGGATGACCATTTCGCTCCGGCGCTATCGATGTCTTTGGTGAATTGCTTTTCTGTCACCTTGATCGCGCGATCAAATGTCTTTGCGATGGCAGCCTCTTTATGCGATTGTTTGTGCTGTGCCTTTTCTTGGATTTGCTGCAGTGCGTCATCGGCATCATTACACCGCTGAACCGTTCCTTCAATCAAGGTCACTGTTCGGGCAAGTGTGTCATGGACAAGCGTGATCAGGCGATCATCAGACATGGTGTAAACATTGGACTCGGTAAGTGAGGTGTGAGTGGCTGAACGGTGTTGATACTAAAGTCTTAGAGCCTGCTCTGCGTGTCGTTAGCTGCAGTCTCGATGGACTTGTCTCAGAATCTCATCCATTTGGTCAATTGCATTCTCTGCATTTCGCAGGGCGAGATCGAGCGGTCGGAGAAAGTGCTCGCCAAGGTACTCATGCTGCGTGTCACGCCAGGACGAGCCCGTGGTTTCCCAAGCGGATCGGAGCATGACACATGATTCACGAAGCCGGCCGCGTCCGGGTGCAAGGCTCATGATGGATCTTCCTGTTGATCAGAATCTTGAACGCCAGAGCCCATTCGGCGTGTTGGGATTGAATCAGTCTGTTCATCTCCAGCATCCATCGCTGCTGGCAGGGCCGGGGCCACGGCGAGATATCCGCCGAGGTGCTCTTCGAGGGCCTTGAGCCAGCGGGCAGCTCGCGGAAGGTCGACCTCAGCTGCGCCAGCGAGTGGGCGAATGCCGCCTCGGAACAGCGTGATTTGCCGTTCAAGTTCACGTGACCATCGTTTGAGCGAGCGGACCTTCTGCTCGGCTTCTTCGATGGCGGCCTTGGTTTTCTTGATCGCGCGGTTGTGGTCTACGAAACTTCTTGGATCAGCATCCGGCTGGGCAATTCTTGCCCGCTCAAGATCGCTCTTGGCCGAGGCATGCTGCTGCTCACGTTTTCGGCTTTGGCGTTTCCAGTGTTCAGTTTGCGGTCCCTGGACCCACGTGAGCGTGCGGGCAGCTTGGCTGACACATTCATCAACTGTGCGGGAGATGGCTTCGCCTGCTTCGACGAATCGCCCTCGCAATTCAGAAATCGCCGTAATGGCGCCGACATGTGCGGAGTCACGCATTTGCTATCGCTGGTTGAGGTAATCCTCAGCCCGTTGCGCTTTCTTTTTAAGGAATGGGATGTGATCGTTCACAACTTCTCGGAACCGACCGAGCGCACGCATGGAGTGATCGAAGTCCTCGGAGAACTTGCGCTGCTCTTGGTCCTTCCATGTTTGGCTAAGGCTGATATGCCTGGAGTTGAGTGCGTTCATCTGCTCTTCCATGACAGTGGTAAACCGTTGGAGATCCGAAGCAAACTTGCGTACTTCACCCGGGTCAATGATTGCCTTAGCCATGGCAGGCTCCCTTCAGTTCTATGAGGTGTCAACTTTACAGGCTACGGCGTAGAGTGCGGGGAGGTTCCTTCAACTTGTCCGCCGAAAAGCCGATCCCAATTACCTTCGACTTGTTCCTTCACGGTGCCCCGAATGGTGACATGACGGGCTGCAGTGATGCTCAACTGACCAGCAATGACCGCGTCAGGGGCGATATCAAGTGTCTTTCCGAGAAAATGAACCGTGCCCTCATAGTGGCCGTGAAGCAAAGCATTTCCACCGAGAATGGCGATGTCCATTGTTGCTCCATGCAGTGTGATATCGCTTCCAAAGACCAATGTCTGCGTGGTCAGGGGGGCATCCTGCTCGATGATCTCCCCTTCAAGCGTGGACCAGTCATCGCCCTGGAACCGCGCTTCGTAGTCAGTCACCATCGAATTGAGCCGGAAGATTGAAATGGCGACAAAGGCCAACCCGAGCACCAGAACCCCGACTAGCCCAATGCATGCGATTGGGACGCGGCGGGTTGGTTTTTTAGGTTTTTCGGTCGTCATATTAGTCACGCTGTCGTGCTCCTCGGGTGCGTTGTAGGCGTTGGATTGCAGCGTACACCGCGAGGGAGAGTGCTGCGGGCAGAAGCCACGGCCAGATCACGGCAAGTGGCGGAAGCGGCGGAGCGGCGTTGAACGACCAGTCAATAACCCGTGCCGCCTGCCCATACTGAACGTGGGTTTCTACGGTCCATTCACCTGCAGCTGGAACAACAAACTTGGCTGCATACAGCAGCCGATTATCAGCTTGTTCCCGGGTTGCCTTGGTTGACACGCTCAGCCCAGTCTGAGCATTTTTGAGTTCAAGCATGACAGAGGCATCAAGAATCGCTTCTCCAGAGGTGGAGTCTTGGATCAAGATTGATATGTCTGCCAGTCCTTCGCGAATTGGCGTGGGGTCTGTCATGACCGTGATCAACCACGGTTCTGCAGTCTCACTCAGCCGAACAAGGCCGCTGTCAGCATGCGCGGTTGCGGCAATCAGCAGGATGAGCAGCACACGCTTCATGGAAGAATCGTTCCTCGCATCTGCATGGGCTGAAGAACAATCCACACACCGAGGATAAAGAGGCCAACAGCAGGCAGGCTCAGGAGGACTGTTGCTGCTCCGATACGTAGCTGCGTGGTGGCCCGCGTAAGTTGATGGACCGCCACAACAGATACGACTAGGCCGAGATCAAGCAGAAGGAGTTCAAGCGGCAAGAGCCAGCTTGGCACATTGAGGCAGCACGCGAGAATCCATGCAGGATCTCCCACATTCCCTCCAAGATCGAGCACCACACGCTGCGTGACAGGGACAATTGTGCCCATGCTGGTGAAGAAGTGGAACAACATGTGTACGACCCACATCGAGAACCCAACTGGAATGAGCGAAAACGCTAGCCCACAGCACAGTGCCCGGTGGGTGCTCTTGAAGTTGGAAATTTGCAGCGCCAACCACGCTACCAATGGCAAGAGAACGAGCGGGAGAACACAGGTCATCACAAGAAGCACGATGGTGGCTGGGATAAGTGAGGATGACAATCCAAGTGATGTCGTCAGTCTGTCTTCAAAGTCAAGCACTGGACCAACCATGCCAAGTGCATTTGCAAATGCGCCAAAGGTAAGCAGCGTTGCGAGCGCTGCGATATCAACGCGGGATCCAATTCGACCAATCGCACCTCTCCACCCGCCAAAGACAACATCGTCCGTCATGCTCCGTGTGAGTACGCCAATATTGTCATGGGGGCATGCGCGAACACAATCCATGCACCAGGTGCAATCCAAGTTTCCACGTTTGGTGGGAAGATAGAGGTCGAGTTCGCAGCCCGGACCAGACGGCCCGCCACGGATGCAGTCGTGGGTTGTGCAGCTTTTGCACACTGACGCATCAAGAATTGCCACCTCACGCGGTGATGCCATTGACTCAATGAAGTGGAACTGGCCAATCGGGCACACATATTTGCAAAATGCGGCACCGCGAAAGAATGAATCGACAAGAAAGGCGGCTGTGAAGTAGCCAACGACAACCCAGGCCGTCCACCACGGAGAGTCCCACAGACTGAATACTTCGTAGGCCCAGAGGTACACCAAGAGCAAGCTTACAGCGAGCCATTTCGAGCGGATAGCACGGGGCCAGCGGCGGGTTGGATTGAAGAGTCTCTTGCCTAGCGCTCTGGGAATCATGAATGGACAGGTCCAACAGAACGCATTGCCAGCAACGAGCAGGGCTACGACTACAAATCCTCGCCAGTGTGTCCACGGCAATATGCCAGCGAGATTCATCGGGCTCATACGAGGGCCAAGCAAGCCATCGAGAACGATGGCAGCGGCGAGGCCCAACATGATCCACTGCGCGATGCGCCGAAAGAGCAGCGACCGGAGCGCTGCGCCAATGATGGGAACACGGAGAAGATCATTGCGGCGGCGTTCTCGTGTGGATGAAGATGTGGCGCTCAGCACAGGCAGCGAGATAGTGCGTGGCGCCGGGCCGCCGGCGGCCGTTACAGCTACTAAATGTGGGGTGAGCAATTGGCGGATGATGAGTCCAACAGGCACCAAGAAGGTTGTTGAGCCAACAAACCACATGATAGCGCCTGCGGTTTCTTGGTCACTGATCGTGTTCGTTGAGAAGAGCGATGGCGCTTGAGCGTAGGCGCCGTAGATCGGAGTGCCAATGAAGACAAAGATCGCAGAAAATACTGTGTTCTGGACGTCGGCAACCAACAGATATGGAATCACCATCCACCGAGGCCACGCGGGTTTGCTTGGCCATGGTTGAATGACGGGCCACCAAAATAGTAGGGCTGTGCTGAGAAAGATCCCGTGTTCGACCTCGTGCCAGAACGAACTTCGAAGTCCGAGTTCATACAAGACCGGCACATGCCAGAGCCATGTCGCCACGATAAAAAGCGTGAGCCCGACGATGGGGTGTGTCAGGCGGTGAAACCACCGCCGAATAGTTGGGGCGGCAAGGAATGGACCGAACCATTCGCGCCGCACAGTGTGCGGCAGGCCACGAAGTAATGGAATGCCCGGGTATGACAACAGGAGCAGCGGTGGACCAATCATCATCAGCAGCACATGCTGCGTCATATGCACTTGAAGCAAGAGTCCGCCGAACGCATCAAGCGGAGAGGCGATGGCCACCCAGCACGCAAGGACACCGCCAATGAATGACGTCAGCCGCCATCCACTGAAGCGTTTGGGATGTGTGCGGTGGAGTCCACGCCAGCCTTTCCAGTAGACCGCGATCAAGATGATCGCCACGGCGAGTGGCCAGGGGTCGATCGTCCACGAAGACAGGATGGCGCGAGTGACGTCTGACATGCGTGATTAGCGTACGTGCCCAGACCTGATCAAGGGCGATCGGGGCCAACAAAAAGAACTGGTTGCTATAACTCGGTACAGGTGGATCCGGTGTGATTCTGCTTACGAGTCTGGCAAGAAAGGTGGCACCGCGTCCTGTGTGGGTCTTGGATTCATAGGATAGCCAGAGGCTGGCTGATGCTGCCAATCATTCGTCAGTGTGGACAGGAAGGCAGTGAGGGCCGTGGTTTCTTCCGGCGAGAGGTTGCTGCCGAAGGCAGGCATATTGCCGCCTCCCTGGATGACCTGTCTAATGAGCTGGTCACCATTCAGGCGGCTTGCTACACCATCAAGTGCAGGGCCGCGTTTCCCGCCACGACCATCGAGCATATGGCAGTTTCGGCACTGCTTGTTCTGCACGATGATGGCGCCCTGTAGTTCAAGTGGCGTTCGTCCCTTGACGTATTGAGGCGGTGTTGGAATACCGCTCCATGCATCCATGACCGGTGACCACGGCGACTGATACCCCAGCAGCGTAAGTGTGCTGAGGCTCAGCATGAGCGTCACGACAAAGATGACCGATATCGGGCGTCGACGCCAACTCTTCTCGCCGGCGCCAGACATGAAGGGCAGCAGAATCAGCGTGGCTCCAGCAAGGATTGGGAAGCCAAGAATCAGGAAGGTTTCCATATACGGCGGCAGCAAGGCCAAGACCGCAAAGATCGACTGGAAGTAGAAGTCAGGGCGCGGCGCAGTTTCGATAAATGTCGGGTTCGGCTCTCCGGAGGGCCCACTTGGCCCGAGCAGCATCGCGCAGACAAGCATCAGGCCGAGCGTAAGCCCCGTGGCAATCATGTCGCGGCCGGCGGCATTCGGGAAGAACGGCATGCCGCGCTTCTTCACGAGATCGTGGTACTTCTCTTCGTACGTGTTCTTGTCGAGCAACACGCCGGGCGTTGGTTTCTCGTTGATGCCCTTCTTGATGACAAGCAGCAAGTGAATCCCGATGAGGCCAAAGAGAGAGGCCGGCAGGACAAATACATGCAGTGCGAAGAATCGCGTAAGTGCTTCGCCGCCGATGATGGCGCCGCCAAGTACAAAGTGCACAAGCGCTGGTCCAATCCATGGCACGCGTCCAGCCATCGACATGCCAACACTGAAGCCCCAGTACGAATCTTGGTCCCAGCGGAGGACTTGGCCGGTAAAGGCCATTCCCAGCGTGCAAACGAACAGCAGTACGCCGCATATCCACGTGAGTTCTCGCGGATACTTAAACGCGCCAAACAGGAACACCTGAATCATATGGATCGTCATGAAGGCGACCATCAGGTGTGAACCCCAGACATGCATGGCTCGCAAGAACCAACCCATCTCTGCTTGGAAGGTGATGTAGTTGAGCGATGCAAATGCTTGGTCCGCCGAGGGGACATACATCAGCGAGAGCGAAATGCCCGTCACAATTTGGCACATGAACAGCACAAGTGTCATAGAGCCAAAGACGTACCACCACTTGGCGCTGCGGGGCACCGGATGCGTGATGGCTGGGCCCATCACCTCAGCGAGGTGTAGACGTGATTCGAACCAGTTAAGAATTGGATTTTTCATGCGGATTGCTGGAGTGTAGGAAGACGGCCGGCCTTGATTTGCAGCTCGCCATTCTTGATTCGTGTTTCGTATTTGTACAAGCCGCGGGGGGGTGGGCCAGCAGCGTGTGAACCATCTTCGTAATACACGCCGCCATGACATGGGCACATGAACAGGTTAGATTCAGGGAACCACCGCACGGGGCAGCCCAGGTGCGTGCAGTTGATGGCAAAGACGGTGAAGTCACCCGAGTCCATATGCCTCACGTAGCAGGGGATGTCAGCGACGTACCCATCCCACGGCGTGCGGTACGGATTGACATAGCTCGCTAGGCGAGTTTGTCCCTTTGGGTAGTCGCCAGGCTTCCCGAGCAGCGTCCATTTTTGCCACCCACCAGATTTCCATGGGCTTGTAATGTATCCCACGACCGGGACGGCAATAGCCAACCCCACAACCGCATTGAGCGCGGCGCCAAGCCAGAACAGGAATCCGCGCCGCGATGGCTCGGGGCCTGATGGGTCGCCCATCATTGCTGGATCCGGCGCCGTTCTGTAGTCGTAGTTCTCGCCCATAGTGTGGTACTCGTCAGAAGCCGGGGGAAGTATTGCCATCCTTGGAATAGGGCTGGCCCGGGAATTCAACCCGATGAGACGTGATCCAGGCCATGAGGTCCTCGATCTGTGTAGTCGTAAGTGGAGCAAGTCCTTTACGCTGCGGGACAGGCTTGCCATTCAGGTTGCCGTGCCAGTCAGGCATGCCAACATCAGGGCGGCCGCACACGATGGTCGCTCGGATCATTTGATCACTTGCAAGTGCGAGGAAGGAACTGTCAATCGGACTGCCAGCCATGGCACCAATACCGTTTTTGCCGTGGCACGGGCTGCAGTAGGTGTTGAACGTAGCAAGGCCCTGGGCCACGTTACCCGTCGACGCCTTGACGTTGATGATCGCAGGAGACTGAGCCGCATAAGACGGTGGTGTGCCGGTCCAGTTCTTCCGCATGCCTTCGACGAGCTCTTTAATCTGTTCGTCGGTTATGTGGCCACCCATCGAAACAGCATGAGCCGGCATCAGTGTGCCGGGAATGCCATTTGAGACAGTGGCCGTGAGCCATTCATTGGTCACGAGTGACTGAAAGAGCGGGTCATTCAGTGGGCGAGCAGCTCCCCAGAGACCAGTCTGGCCATGGCACCCTTGGCAGTTTTTGTTCCAGAGCTTGACGAAGCCACGCATGGCCGCTGGGTTGCCTCGCCCGGCCTCGGGTTTCGTTGGTTTGCCTGGCATCCAGTCGCACGCGGTGAGCAGGGATAGGCTTGCAATGATGAGGAGTGTCGAGCGGATCATTCCTCGCCTCCCATTTTGCGAACGCCTGGCGTATCAAGACCAATTCGTTCGAGATAGTGCCAGTTCTGCATTGTCTTGACCTTCTCGGTGCGGATGATGTACCAGCCTGCAACGAGGCCGAATACGACTTGTGAGGCAACAAACCAGATCCATTCAATATGGATCTTGAGGGCCGGGTCAATGATCGAGAGCGACCCCCACATGAGGGCGGACCAGATCAACGGCACGACGATGGCCGACAAGAGCATTTGAAATTTTGGTATCAGCGGAAGGGCGATGCCGTAGAGGACACCCACCGCGAGAGACATCACCACTTGAATGACGATGCCAACCATGAGTCCTTCGGTATGAAAGGTGGAGAGTTCCTCCAGAGTCATATC
>CAVOCO010000031.1:0-8598 GCA_963694215.1 Phycisphaerae bacterium | reverse complement strand
ATCCACGCAGAAATTCTTCGCGGCTTCCGTACATCGAACAGGACAGCAAACCGTCAGCCTGCAAAATATTAACGCGGCCACCGGCATCCCTGATAATCCTCGCAAAGGCAATGTCCTCAAGCAGGTCATCTTTGACAGCAGCGTGTCCGCCGACTTGGTCATACCAGTCGCGATCAAACAACATGAACTGGCCATTGGCAAATGTCCGTGCGCGATCGTCACGATTCACGCGGTCGGGCGGAAAGAGTGACATCAAGGCCATCGTGGCGACAGGCTGCGTGCAGCGTTCGAACCAATGGCAGCTCTTGAGATCAGTCAGCAGGCTCAGCAACGCGGTATCTCGCCGCTTTGCTTCTCCCACTGCAGCTCGTAGTAAGTCTGGATGCGCCTCCGTATCTGCGTCGATGAAGGCGAGCATGTCTCCTTCAGCGTGCTCGGCTCCAATCCGAAGTGCATGACACTTGCCAGCCCACGACTCGGGACAATCGGTATTGCGAATAAGTGTGAGGCGATCATCACGTTCCACACGCTCAGCCACAATGGCCTCGGTTGCATCGCTACACCGGTCAGCCACCACGATGACTTGCAATCGATCCCACTTCTGGGCGAGCAGTGAATCGAGACATGTCGCGATTACTCGTTCTTCATTATGAGCTGGCACGATGATGGACACCAACTCATCGACAGCAGGTTCCTGAAGCCCACGACGCACTGATATCCCAGTCGAGAGCATTCGTCCGATCCTGATCATCAAGACAGACCACCACATCACAACGCAAGCAGCGAGCGATGCGAACACGATTGATAGGATGGAAAGTGCAGTCACGAGGGGCAATGGTATCTCGGGGCCACCATGTGAACCCCGCCATACACTGCCAATCATGACACCTCATGTCAAAAACGCCTTTTTGGTATTCGACAGAGCGGCCATTCGGCAGCTTGATTCCGAAGCAATGGCCACGTATGAGATTCCTGGAATCATTTTGATGGAAAATGCGGCTGCTGGCGCAGCCCAGGTCGCCATGTGTGTGCTCAATAAAAAGAGGCGGGTGATCATCCTGTGTGGACCGGGCAACAACGGCGGCGACGGATGGGCCATGGCTCGTCATCTACGCAACATGGGGTGCGATGTACGCGTCATGTCACGGAATAATCCTAATCCGCGCACTGACGCAGGCATCAATGCGACCATCGCGCATCGCATGAGAATCCAAACGATCGCAACCCTTGACGATCTTGCTGATGCCGATCTCATTGTGGATGCGCTTCTTGGAACCGGACTTGACCGGGAAGTCTCAGGGCAACTCCACGAGGACATCGACCGCATCAATCTAGCCGGACCTCCAGTCCTCGCCGTTGATCTTCCATCCGGACTTGATGCCGATACCGGGCAGCCACTTGGCATTGCCGTGCGAGCCACTGCTACAGCCACATTTGCCGGGTGGAAACAAGGTTTTCTCGAGAAGAATGCATCTCAATGGACAGGCGATATTCACACAATTGATATTGGAATCCCGGCCGAGCTCATGCAAAAACTCGGGTACGAGCGATCTGACTGACTGAGCCACCGCGGATACCATGCCTGACCTGTCAGGACACCGATGTATCAACCACTCCTTACCAGTCGTTACTTGACGACCCGAATGATTCCCTTGCTCGCCGTGGCCGCTGTCGCGCTGTGCGTCGCGCTTGTTGTCGTGGTGATTTCGGTAATGACCGGCTTTCTCAATATGGTGCGATCCTCTGGCCAAACGCTCATGGGCGATGTGGTCATTAGCTATCCCATTCGAGGCATCCCCCAGTACGACCTGCTAATCGCAACAATTCAAGAGCATCCTGAAATCGTCGCAGCAACGCCTGTGGTTGATACGTGGGGGCTCCTTCGCATGCCATACCCAGAAGGTGATGCCAAGGAAAGTGAACAAGTTCAGATCTGGGGCATCGAACCCGAGTCATTCTCCGCGGTCACAGGATTCTCAGACACATTGCAGTGGAAGAACATTCCAGACAATGTCTCAGCCGACGTTCTGCAGGATGTATTCGACCAACGCAGCGAAGAAGTCGGCGCAACCGTTGTTCCGCTGCTCGACGAACAGCACCGTATGGCTTTACTTCGCGCGACGTATCACGAAGAAATTGAAGACGATGCGTTAATTCGGCATCTGATTACGATTGCCAGCGACCGAGAGTGGGCGCAGCGCATTGGATGGTTCCTCCGCAACGGAATAGATCACAGTGACGTCCTTGGCGAAGAAGCCATCGCAGCACTTCAAGTACTTGAGCCGCGGTTGTACGACAGCGAGCAATTGAGGCTCGATGGGATCACGCTCACCCAACGTGGCCGCCCGGCCATGGTGCCTGGTCGCCATGTCTCCAAAGCCAATATCCGCACAAGCACAGGTGAATACCGTGTCGCGGCAGGTGGCTACTGGTGGCTTCCTCGGTTCGAAGGGACGCTCACCACACTTCCGATTGATAGCCGCGGCGGAATGCTTGAACCTGAGAGCATTGTGCTTCCATTTGCCAACGAGTTTGCGAGCGGTGTGTATCTGATCGATCAAACCCGCGTGATGGTTCCACTTGATGTCGTGCAGCAAATGACCCACCTTGACGAGGCTGAACTCGTTGATGAGGACGACCTCACCACTGTCATTGGAACCTCGCCTGCGCGGGCCACCATGGTTCTTGTTCGAGGACAGGATGGCATTCCCGCAACTGAGATTCGCGACATTGTGCAAGAGGCGTACAGATCATTCCAAGTGAAGTGCGTTGCACAAGATCTTCCTGAGATTGAACAACCACCACGCCTCGATCGTGACCCGGGGCTCAGGATCTTGACCTGGGAAGAGCAAAATGCTTCGTTCATTGGCCCAGTCGAAAAAGAACGCGAACTCATGCGAACGCTGTTCTCGATTGTCTATCTGGTGTGCGGCGCATTGATTGTGGCGATCTTCTGGGCCATTGTGTACGAGAAGACGCGGGACATCGGAATTCTGCGAAGTGTCGGCGCATCACGCACTGGCATCGTCTTCATATTTCTGCTCTACGGGTTATTTGTCGGCGTCTTCGGGGCGCTTACAGGTGTCGGCCTTGGATGGCTCATTACCACCAACATGCCAACTATTCACGATGCAATGTCAGAACCGCCCTTGTGGCTTGGCGTTGTACTGGTGTCGGCATCAGGATTGCTTGTTGTGTGGACCGGTTTGCACTGGCGTGACCGAAAATTGCTTCCGCTGCTACTTGGTGTACTCGGCGCAGTCGTGCTCGGTGGAATTGGGGTTGGCGAATTAATGCTGCGACAGTCTGGCGGCGTCGTGCTGTGGGACCCAGCGGTCTACTACTTCACCGACATTCCCAGCGAAGTGGACTGGGCATCGGCATGGATCACCGCTGGCGCTGCAGCCTTATGCAGTGTCATCGCAGCTGCTATTCCAGCGGCCCGCGCGGCGGACATCGATCCGGTTGGAGCACTCCGCTATGAGTAGTCCGCACCTTGAAGCCCGCGACGTCTACAAAACGTATCAGCTTGGCCGCATCGATGTGCCCGTGCTGAAGGGCTGCAGCATGCATGTGAATCGCGGTGAGTTTCTTGCGATTCTTGGAAGTAGCGGTTCTGGAAAGAGCACGCTCATGCATGTGCTCGGAGGCCTCGATCGAGCAGACCGTGGACAGGGTGAGGTGCTGCACGAAGGCGAGCCCATCACTGGCCGCTCAGAACGACAACTCAATTTGTACCGCGCTCGCACCATCGGGTTTGTGTTTCAGTTCTATCACCTGCTGCCCGAACTCACGGTATTGGAGAATGCAATGCTGCCAGGGCTTGTCCCTGGCGGAATTGGTGGCGGCAAGGCAAAGCGGCGAGCCCGCGTCTTGCTCGATCAATTTGGACTCTCTCACCGGCTCGAACATCGGCCTCGCGAGCTTTCTGGGGGCGAGCGTCAGCGAACAGCTATCGCCCGAGCACTTGTCAATGGCCCTGAGGTCTTGCTCGCCGACGAGCCAACAGGCAATCTTGATGAACATACGGGGGCAGAAATCCTTGATCTGCTGAGCGAGGCTCACCGCGATGGTCTGACGATCGTGATGGTCACTCACGACCGGCAAATTGCCAATCGAGCCGATCGAGCCATCCGTCTTGTCGATGGTGCACTCGCTGCTGAATCTGGATAGCCAAGAAGGCTACAAAGACCCCCCATAACCGCTGTGTATCTGCGATCTGGTGCCTCTGAATCTCCCAATCTTGGGCCGTTTCAGAATAGACTGGAACGTCTCTGACATCGTCCCGATGTCAGATTGTCCGGACAGCCCAGCACTGCCCCCAAAGATTTGGAGAGTTTCTATGTTTGAACGCCTTACAGACCGAGCCCGCAAGGTCATGGCCCTGGCCAACCAAGAGGCTCAGCGGTTCAATCACGAGTACATCGGCACCGAGCACATTCTGCTTGGGCTGGTCAAAGAAGGCTCCGGTGTCGGCGCTAACGTACTGAAGGCTCTTGAGATAGATCTTCGCAAGGTCCGCCTTGAGGTCGAGAAACTCGTCAAGAGTGGTCCTGAAATGGTCACTATGGGCAAGCTTCCTCAAACGCCTCGCGCTAAGAAGGTGCTTGAGTATGCAATCGAGGAAGCTCGACACCTCAATCACAATTACGTTGGCACCGAGCACTTGCTGCTTGGCCTGCTTCGCGAACAAGATGGCGTAGCTGCTCAGGTTCTGATGAATCTCGGCGTAAAGCTCGAGGAAGGCCGCGAAGAAGTACTCAATCTTCTTGGGGCTGGCATCGAGCCTGAGGAAATGGAAGAAGTTGGCGAGGGCAGCGAAGAGCCACAATCAGCGAGTCCTCGCCGTGGCAAGAGCAAGACCCCGGCGCTAGACAGTTTCGGACGCGACCTGACCGAACTTGCCAAATCTGGCGAACTCGACCCCGTCATTGGCCGCGCCAAGGAAATCGAACGGCTCGTACAGATCCTCTGCCGTCGCACCAAAAACAACCCCGTACTGCTCGGCGAAGCTGGCGTTGGCAAGACCGCGATCATCGAAGGGCTCTCTCAACGCATTATTGATCACGAAGTTCCAGATCTGCTGCATGATCGCCGCGTCGTCGTACTTGACCTCGCGATGATGGTGGCTGGCACCAAGTACCGCGGTCAGTTCGAAGAACGCATCAAGGCCGTGATGAACGAAGTTCGCCGGGCGAAGAATGTCATCCTCTTTATTGATGAACTTCACACGCTTGTCGGCGCCGGTGGTGCTGAGGGCGCAATCGACGCCTCCAACGTACTCAAGCCCGCACTTTCTCGTGGCGAAATTCAGTGCATCGGCGCAACAACCTTCGACGAGTACCGCAAGTACATCGAGAAGGACTCCGCCCTCGAGCGACGATTTCAAAGCATCGCCGTTGAGCCCCCAAATGCCGAAGAGACCATTGAGATCCTTAAGGGTCTTCGCATTAAATATGAAGAGCATCATCGCGTCACCATTACTGACGAAGCCATCGAAGAAGCCGTCGAACTCTCGACGCGATATATGCCCTCCCGCGTACAACCAGACAAGTCTCTCGATGTCATCGACGAGGCAGGCGCCATGATTCGCCTCCGGTCAATGTCGAAGCCACCAGATCTTGCCGAGATTGAACGCCGCATCGAACTCTTGACTGTGGAAAAAGAAGACGCCGTTAAGGCTGCCGACTACGAGAAGGCCGCAGATCTGCGTGACCAAGCCGAGAAGGCTCGGGCCGAAAAGGACACGGTGCAAAAAGAGTGGCGTGATCGCATGAGCGACATCGTCGGCACGGTTGATGCTGATGTCATCGCTGAGACTGTCTCCAAGATCACGGGCGTACCGTTGACGCGGCTCGAACAAGCCGAGTCGGCGCGACTGCTTAATCTCGAAGAAGAACTTCACCGCACCGTCATCAGCCAGGATGACGCCGTAAAACAAGTGTCCCGCGCGATCCGCAAGGCACGCAGCGGCCTCAAAGATCCAAACCGCCCAATGGGTTCATTCCTCTTCGTCGGCCCATCCGGCGTGGGCAAGACGCTCCTTGCCAAGGCGTTGAGCGAATTCATGTTCGGCGATCCAGACGCCATGATCTATCTCGACATGTCTGAGTACATGGAGAAGCACACCGTCTCACGACTGGTCGGTGCCCCTCCCGGATATGTCGGATACGAAGAAGGTGGCCAACTCACCGAGAAGATTCGCCGACGCCCATACGCGGTCGTGCTGCTTGATGAAGTTGAGAAAGCACACCCGGATGTGTTCAACATGCTGCTGCAGATCATGGAAGAAGGACGCTTGACCGACTCATTCGGTCGCCGGATCGACTTCAAGAACTGCATCATCATCATGACAAGCAATATCGGTTCTGATCTCATCAAGGGTGGTTCATCGTTCGGGTTCGGCAAACGCGAAGAAATCCAAGATTACGACAAGATCAAGGCCTCGCTCATGAGCGAGATCGAGAAGTTCTTCCGACCTGAGTTCATCAACCGTCTCGATGACACCGTCGTGTTCCGGCCACTCATCAAGGGCGACCTGTATCACATCATCGATCTGGAACTCGCCAAGGTATGCGAACGCCTTCGGTACAAGAAGATGGACATGGAACTCGGCGAGAAGGCCAAAGACTTTCTTATCGATAAGGGCTACAACCCAGACTTCGGTGCCCGACCACTGCGGCGTGCCATCAGCACCTACATTGAAGATGCCCTTGCAGAGTCGCTGCTTGCAGGCGAATATGGCGCAGGCCAGATGATTAAGGTCACATACAACGAGGGTGATGATCACCTGAGTTTCGAGGCCGAACCACTGCCAAAAGACGAACCCACCGCTGAATCAGACAATGGTGACCAGCCTGAAGAAGCCGGCGTCTAGCGCGGCTTTGTCACCAAGAACAGTTGAACAGCAGACCGTACGGCCCCCGATTCGCGGGCTTGGACGCGATGTGTGCTAAACAAAAAGATCTGCACACTACTGAATGTTCTCTAGTTTCCAATCGCTGCCTTCACGCACGATGCGAAGTGACGAGAGCGGGAAGTCGTAGGCAACTTGTGGACGCAGTGAAATGGTTCCGTACTGCTCGCCAACATCTGAGACGACATCGCCATAGACCTTGCCAGCCTGCATTCGATTGAGCATGCTGGCAATGGGCGTGCGGTTCCGCTGGAAGTACGTAAGAAAATCTTCATACCCCCTCTCACCGCGATCTTCATACCACGCGCGTTGGGGCTGGCTAATGAGCTGCTCCCAAATAACTTTGTACTCAGAGCGGCGAAGGCACTCATGTAGGTTCACTACAAGGTGCATTGGAATCATGGATCGCAACGCAACAGTGCCGTCTTCGTGGTCAGTCCGAATTTGAACCTTCTCTTGCCCAATGGCCTTCTCAAATCCTTGCAAATCACTGGTCCCATCATCAAGCCATCGTATTTCAGTGCCGTCTGCGGTCATGGTTGAACTTGGCAGTTCACCACCCATCAGCCGCACCCAAGATGGCCGCTTTCGGTACTCAATGCGAGGAGTCTCGCAGCCAAGCAGGAGCACGCAAAGTGCAATCGTGATGATCAATACGCAACGCTTCATGGTGAGCCGACTACGATAACCCGCGAACGCGATATGAGCACTGAGAGCACACATCCCACCGCCCCGCCCGGCCTCCCTCAGGTCTTGCATGCCGATGAATGGCTCGTTGTCTTCAGCAAGCCAGTCCCAATGCTCTCTGTCCCTGGAATTGGCCCAGAGAAGGCCGACTGCCTCGTATCCCGCGCTGCAGAGGCCTATACCGGTGCCAGAATCGTCCATCGACTCGACCGCGACACATCCGGCGTCATCGTGCTGGCGCGTGATGCAGCAACCCACCGCGCACTGAGCATTCAGTTTCAAGATCGACTCGTCACGAAGCACTATGAAGCAATTGTCGCCGGGCAACCAATAGATGACGAAGGACTCATCGACGCCGCCATCCGAAAGGATCTCGAGAACAAGCCACGCCAGTGCGTAGATCAGATTGAAGGCAAGCCTTCCCAAACTGCATGGCGTGTTCTAGAGCGACTTGGTGAGCGTACACGGCTTGAGTTGCGACCACGGACCGGGCGCAGCCATCAGTTGCGGCTTCATCTCAAACACATTGGTCATCCTATTCTTGGTGACGATCTGTATGCACCGCCAGAAGCAATCGCGATGGCTTCGCGACTGTGCCTCCATGCCACGCTGCTCACATTCATGCATCCAGCCACCAATGAACCAATCACCGTGACCGACCCCGCGCCATTTTGAGCTTGCGTCAATCGTCGATTTCAGCGTTCCACCGAGCGACCGCCATGAGCGGGAAGTACAAGCGATACATGTAGTACCGCAAGTAAAAGACCTTCGGAAACCCCGTGCCCGTGTATTCGGTTTCAGTCCATGACCCTACCGGGTCCTCGTCGGTAGCTTCGGTGAGTTGCTTGCGGCACAACCAATCGGCAGCGCGGCAGCATCGATCATCGCTGGCTCCAAAGATTTCGATCATCGTCATCAAGCCCCACGCAGTTTGGCTCGGCGTACTGACGCCCGTCCCCTTCAATGCTGGGTCGATGTATGAGGCGGCTGTTTCA
>CAVOCO010000030.1:0-8610 GCA_963694215.1 Phycisphaerae bacterium | reverse complement strand
GCACAAGGTCACATGACTGCTCTTGCCGCCATTCATCACTTCATCTCGGTATTTCGTAGCAAAGGCCAGCCCGGCACCAAGTGGCACCTGAGCACCAACAATGCCATGGCCACCGTACATATGATGTTCGGCGTCGAAGAAGTGCATCGACCCACCTTTGCCTTTGGCGCAGCCACCGATTCGGCCAAAGAGTTCGGCCATACCAATAGCGGGGTCCATGCCTCGAGCCAGGGCGTGACCATGATCTCGATAGGCTGTAATAATTGGATCGTCCGGACGGAGGGTCGCGATACAGCCGACCGCTACGCCCTCCTGCCCGTTATAAACGTGTAAGAATCCACCTGCGAGCCGATTTTGGTACGCCTGCATGCAGCGGACCTCGAATTCGCGGATCTGCATCATGTCTCGAAGCCACCGCCGAAGCTCTGGTGCGCCGGGCAGCGGAACGTCTTGAACACGAGCCGCAGTGCTTGATTCAGAATTGATCATAGGAAGTACCGTCATAAGGGTTTGAGTCCTACAGTATACCGCTCCCCGGTCTGCTCACCCCGAACTACTTGATCTCAACACGCACACGCCGCACCTTAGCGGGCGGGGTGCTTGTTTCCCACGGTCGTCGATAGACAAACTGAATCTCAGCCTGGCCGACAGATCTACCCGCAATGGACCACTGCGATGATCCAGGCCCTCCAGGCAAGCTGGCTGTTTTGGGGGTGTCGCCCGACTTGACGACCTCAACATGGTCAAGCCCCACACTATTCGCATCGTCGACCGACCAGGAATACCCAGTTCCAGCTGTATAGGGCAAGGAAATGTCGTGCTGGCGGCCGACTACAACCATAATGTCGCCAGTTTGGACGCGTTGGCATCCTGCCAGAGCGAGCAAAGAGAGAAGGCTGATGTGGATCCATGTCGTCATGTGGGAAGGGTCCTAATACAGATGTAAGGCGTCAATAAAGGAAGAAGGTGCTCAATTACAGCTAAAAGCACTTCATACAGCTGAAGGTCTTCAAACGACCCGTGGGTCAAGCCTGGCCTCGACACCCGCCTCGTACGCGGGTGGCAGGATTCGAACCTGCAACCTTCGGTTTCGTAGACCGATGCTCTATCCAATTGAGCTACACCCGCATGAGGCGGGGCATCCTACCGCAGCACGAAGGGCTGTGCTATGGCGTGCCCGTCTTCCTGAGTCAGAAAAATAGCCACTGAGAGCCTACTGGCAATGCCCCGCCGCCAAAGAGGTTGACTTCCCCGGCTGGTCCTGAGATACTCTCCGATTCCATTCCGAGTCCCACTTTTAGAGACTCGGCCATTTGTCTGGAGACGATTCGGTGCCGAACACCCCCGCACGCAAGAAGCAGATCCGTCAGGATGATCACCGTCGAGCCCGCAACCGCTGGCGAAAGCGACTCATCAAGGATCGAACCACGGAATTTCTCGTTGCGATCCAAGATCGCAACGTCGATGCAGCCGAAACGGCCTTCCGCGCCGTCCAGAAAGAATTGGACCGCGTCTCGACCACGAGCACGATTCACAAGAACCATGCCGCCCGTCGCAAGAGCCGCTTGTCGCGTCGCCTGAAAGACCTCAAGGTCTCTCTCGCTGGTTGATCTGAATCAATTGATCTGAACACCACAGAACCCGCCATTGGCGGGTTCTGTTTTTTTGGGACACTCTTCCCGTGCCCACCACACCGACAACCATCCTGCCAGCCGGACAACGGCCGCTACCCACACTCGTAACGCTCCTGCCGTTCATTCTCTTTCTCGAGATTGCGCTACTGCTTGGCGGTCCAAGTCTCACTGCTGCAAGAGTTCTCGCGCATGAGCATATTGGACAGGCCCTCTCGTTCTTTGGGCTCTCTCCAACCTTTGTCTTGCATGCGACCGGCTTTGTTGTGGTTGCCATCTTGCTGACATGGCATGTCCTCACTGGTGGCCCATGGACCGTACGGGTCAGCGAAGTGCTGAAGCTGCTCCTTGAAGGATGCATCGCGATCGCACCTCTTCTTGCAGCTGCTGCATTTTTTGGAATGCTGCGTGAGACAGCGCTCGCGGCCCCGACGAGCATCGTCCCAAACTCAACGGTTGATGCGATCGCCCTTGCGATCGGCGCAGGGCTCTCCGAAGAACTTCTGTTTCGAATGGTGGGCGTCGCTTTCGTCCATTGGATTCTGAGCGACATCTGCGGGGTGAAGACCGCCACAACCTTGATTGTGGCAGTCATCGCAACCGCAGCTGCATTCACGCTCTATCACAGCCCAAGTTCACTCTCTTCGGCCAGTATCGTCTTTGTAGCAGCAGCAAGTCTGTACCTCGGTGTGCTGTACGTCTTGCGTGGATTCGCCGTAGTCGTCATTGCGCACGCCGGATACGACGCCATCGTGCTGCTTTCTCTTGACGTCAACTAACGCGAACGGGCACTTCCTGCCCGGCGTCAGCCGAACGATACAACGCAGCAAGCACTTGCTGGACTTGCAAGCCCGACTCGCCACTCGGCCCGATTTGCTCGCCCGCGCAGTGTGCGCGGAAGCATTCATGCTCACGCTTGAATGCAGTCCCCCACCCCTCGGTCTCCGGAATCGGATGCTTCACATCCACAATCTCGTCATCGATCTGCGTCCCCATCAAGATGTGATCGCCCCAAATATCAAAGTGCATGGCGCCCTTCTCACCAAACAATGTCACGCCATCTCCAATGGCGCCATCGGGCAAGTGCGACGCCCATGATGTCTCAAGCGTAACGGTCAAACCACCAGCGCACCGCAGCATGGCCGTGGCCGCATCATCGACATTGAACAGCCCGTCAAGATTTGGCGGGCCAGACCACATATCCGTGAATTTGTAACCGGTCGTAGGTTGACCAAAGTGGCTGCTTGTCGATGCGCTGACACGCTCGACCTGCGGCCGTCCACACAAGTCAAGCACAAGATCGACAAGGTGCGGCCCGAGATCAATCAGCACGCCCCCGCCCGAAAGCTCGCGATTGGTAAACCACCGCCCGAGACCTGGAATACCTCGCCGACGCAGCATGACCGCTCGTGCTTGATAGATATGTCCGAGTCGCCCTGCATCAATATGACGCTTCGCCGCCGCCACAGTTGCGGCAAAGCGGCACACAAATCCAACCTGCAGCGTCCTGCCGCTGCGGTCTCGAGCATCAATCACCGCCGCGCACTCGCTCTCATTCATGGCCATTGGCTTTTCGAGCAGCACATCGTTGCCGGCCTCAAGCGCCGCAATAGCAAGCTGCGCATGCAGCACATTGGGGACCGCAATCACAACAGCACTCACGGCCTCGCTCGCAAACATCTCATCGGTGCTCGACCAGGCCATGCCACCATGAGTCGCCGCAGCCGCTGAGGCTTTTGCGAGATCGACATCACAGAAACCGACCACTGATCCGCCCGCATCCACGATGCCTTTTGCGTGCACCTGAGCAATCGAGCCCGCGCCAGCAATTCCTATTCCAAATGCCATTGATCGTCTCCTAATATCAAAGCGGCTGACACCGTAGCATGCTCGGTGTGTCGAGTACGAGACCAGATCGCGTTCTCATTGTTGGCGGTGGCATCGTCGGGCTGACGACCGCGCACGCGCTACTGAGCCGTGGACTTGACGTTCGGCTGCTCGACGCGGGCCCCGATCAATTTAGCCCGTCACGCGGAAATGCTGGACAAATTGCTCCGGGGCACCCACCAATCCCATCGCCCGCCGTGCCGCCTCGGGCCCTGCACATGATGCTTGACCGTCGCAGCCCACTGCATATCCCGCCTCGGCCGTCGCTTCCACTCTTACGCTGGCTTATTGGCTTCCGTGCAGCGTGCCGGCCGAGCCGGTACCAGCACAATATGGAAGCGTTGGCTCATCTCTCCCGTGAAAGCCGAGCGCGATTCGATTCGCTCTCTGACGAACTCGGCGCGGCCGCCACCCTTCACCCCACGGGACTAGCGGACATTTGGCGAACGGAAGCGGGCGAGCGTGATGCGGCAGACGAAGCACAATGGCTCAATACGCTTGGGTTCAGCACTGAGTCCCTTGACGGTGCTGCATTGCGAGCACGTGATTCTGCGTGGGGAACAAACGTACGTGGGGCTGTTATTCATACAGATGGCATGACGGTTGACCCCGCCGCGCTCTGTGATGCGCTACGCAAACGCATCACATCACTTGGCGGAACGATTCGAAGTCACTGCAAGGTGGATAGAGTCCGCCCGTGCGAAGATGGCTGGGAGGCAATTCAAGCCGGACATCGCGTTGGAACTGGCGAGAAACTCATCGTCGCAGCTGGGGTCTGGTCATCACCCCTCGCTCGCATGATGGGCGTCCGCGTGGCCATGCAGCCGGCGAAGGGGTATCACCGCATGCTGAAAATTAGCGGCGGACCAACCATCTCGGCTGTCCTGCGGGAGCCCAAGGTTAGCATCACACCAATGGGCGACCTGCTTCGCGTCGCCGGCACGCTGGAACTCTCGGGCTTCAACCATCGTCTCAACCGAGGACGGCTCGACCAACTGATAGCTGGCGGGCGTTCGTTTCTTCCTCGCCTTGGCGAGGGCCGCGTGATGGACGAATGGTGTGGTCTTCGCCCGTGTACCGCAAGCGGGCTGCCGGTCATCGGCCGCGGGCACCACAACGCGTGGGTCGCCGCTGGGCACGGCATGATGGGCGTCACCCTTGCTCCAGGAACAGCAGCCCTGCTGGTCGCGGACATACTTGGCGAACCAGTCGCCGATTGGGCTTTCGCCTTTCACCCGAAGTACTCACGCTGAAGTCAGCGGCTCAGCTGTTTCGCGGTAGGTCACACCTCGCGCTGCAAGTCCAGCAAGAAGCGTGTCGAGCACCCGGTCGTCACCCACAAGATTCTCCGGTGGGTGGACACCCGGGGTACTGATGAGGCCCGACTCAATCATGCGAGCAATGATGGTGGCAGGGAACGCCGTGGTGCGGGCCATGCTGGTCCAATTCGTTACTGGATCAAGTTCGTCGTAGAGATCCCAGGTCAACCGGGTTGGAACGCCTTCAAGGTCGCCAATACCCTCGACCCGCATTACCGTCAGGTCCGCTTCGCCGGGCTCATACGTCCACTTGGGAAATAGCACCCGGCATGTCAAGTCACGTGGCGACACCATCGCCCCACCAACCTCAACTGGTTTCTCGCTCAAAAGTCCTGTTTCCCGAAGCGCCCAAGCCAATTCACGGTGCCCCGGATACCGCATGGTCTGCTCCAGCATGTGGGGCACATCAAGCGTCTCGGTCAGACTGCGGAGACCATCAGTATTGAACGCTTCCAAGGTCCCAATTTCTGGAAAATCAACCAGTATGGGGTCGCTCAGCGCCTCTTTCACAACGATCTGGCCATGCTCGACGATTCTCGCCGGACGCAGGTACTCCTCGATCACGTCGTACGGACTAAAGCCCGCCTTGTACTGCCACGGCATATGTCGTGCGATTGGCAGGCCAGCAACCCGAATCACAATCGATCGACAAGGCGAGAGCCTGTTTGCCGCAACACCGGCGAGAATATTGCTCATTCCCGGTGCCACACCGCAGTCCACAACCACCACTGAGCCGCTCTCTTTGGCGAGAGTGTCAAGATGCCATGCATCTTCGGGCATGAATGTGATATCGCAGTACGGCTTGCCGGTACCAATAATGGCTTTAAGGGCCTCAAATCCAAACCGGCTGGGCATAGCCCCAAGCACCAAATCAGCCTGAGATGCAATCCGAGCCACCGCATCAGGAGAAGACAAATCAGCCTGCTCGATGTTGAGAGCGGGGTTCTGATCTTTTGCTTCTTGGAGTTTTTGGGGATCTCTGTCAAACAAAGTGACCGAACGATCCGCATCTGAAGCTAGATCAAGGGCCATTACGGCGCCCACCATTCCACCGCCGAGAACGACTGTCTGTTTCATCACGATCTCACTATGACGGCAGATACTGAAAAAATGCCGTTGATGATTAAAAATCCAAACAGAACACACATCTGCTTGGATCTTCAATAGTAGTTCATGGAGGATATGCCTGATACGGGGAACCGACAGGCCGAACTCTCCGAACCCCATTGATGGGGCGTCACCAAGATTTCAGCTTGGCGTCGCCTCGACCACGACTCGGGGGAGTCAGGAAAGACCGAAGGCACATCACGCGACGGATCTCTTTGGATGCCAAGACCGACATCCTCCGCCGCACCACAAAGCCCTGCCCCGGCCACCCAGTGTTCGTCCCTAGTAAGCCCCTGCCGCGTGCGCAGAGGCTTCCTCACAGCAGCCCAGCCCCGATCGGCCATGACCGCCGACGGGTGCCGCACCGAGGAGTGATACCGTGCAAATAACTCAAAACCGTGCCAATCTCGTACTCGATCTCTTCGAGCAGTACTACACCCGAGTCTTCTGCTTCGCTCGCAAGTCATTGCCGGCCGAATCAGCTGAAGACATCGCTCAGGAAGTCTTCTCTCGACTCCTGCACCTCAAACATCTTGAGGAACTCGATGTGATCTCGGTCAGCTACCTGATCAAGATCGCAGACAACCTCATCAAACGTCGCTACAACCGTGGACAGCGATTTAACCGATTCCTCGAAGCAGCTCATGCTGAGCCACGGGATCGGCGAACAAAGGGGTCGGAATCGGATGCGACACCGCAACTCGGTCGCGAACTCACCAATCAGCTCAATTCATTACCGCCAAGCGAGCGCGAAGCGGTCCGACTGGTAGTCTGCAATGGCTTGAGCTACCAAGAGGCTGCCGAGTCACTCGGCGTTCCAGTCTCGACAGTCAATAACTGGAAGTACCGCGGCCTGAAACGTCTAAAGGACATGAGTGAAGAAAAATTCGGAAGTGAAAACGCAGCCTGATACACAGCACCTTCGAATCGGTGTCACTGGCGCCTCGGGCTTCATTGGCACAGCGCTGTGCCAGGCACTTACACAAAACGGCATCACAGTCCTGCGGCTGGTTCGACACGAACCAACCGCAGACTGTGAAGTCTTGTGGAACCCAGAAGAATCGTTCGAGCCAGACGACCGTCTCGAAGGGCTTGATGCCCTCGTGCATCTTGCCGGCGCGGGCATTGCAGCCAAGCGATGGACACCGGCCCGCCGAGAGGTTTTGCTACGGAGCCGTGTTGATGGGACACGATTCCTTGTTGAAGCGCTGCAGCGCCTTGATCATCCACCCACCGCTTTCATTCAAGCTTCAGCTATTGGGCTGTATGGCAATCGGGGTGACGAGGTGCTTACTGAAGATTCGCCGCAAGGCGAAGGTTTCTTGGCTGGGCTTGCTTCGGCGTGGGAGAAAGCCAGCGAGCCGATCGAGCACAGTGGCGCCCGACGGATCTGCCTTCGCATCGGCATGGTGCTCTGTGAATCAGGCGGCGTCTTAGCACGCATGAAGCGCCCCTTCAGACTGGGCCTTGGTGGCCGGCTCGGCAACGGGCGGCACTGGGTAAGTTGGATTGAACTTGACGATCTCGTACAGATCATTCTGCGTTGCTGCACCGATTCATCGCTGCGGGGGCCAATCAATGCCGTTGCACCAACGCCCCTTACTAACCGAGCATTCACAGCCCATCTTGCCCGCCGGTGGCACCGCCCAGCCATCTTGCCCGCGCCAGCATGGGCCCTCAAAATGGCATTTGGGAGTATGACAAGCGAATTACTGCTCGCAAGCCAACGCTGCATCCCCGCGGCATTGGAGTCCGCAGGGCATCAATTCAGCCATGTCAGCTTGAAATAACACTGCAAAACCCAAAAAATTTCCTATACGCTTCATCGCTGCTTCCCTGTAGAGTAACTAATTGGCCCTCATCTCATTTGAGGGGCATGAGACAGGAAATTAGAGAAGGAGTTTGAATCGTGCACACTACCACTACAGCACTACTGGGCGCATTGGCCCTTGCAACATGTGCCCAAGCTGAACCGCTCATGGACCAGGTCGGCGCCAATGATGGCACCGAAGTCGACACCACCATCACGGGCTGTCAGTATTTCGAGGCGGCCTATTCGATCTATAGCATCGCTGCCATTGATGACTTTGACAACAGCAGCGGCATGTCCGCTACCTCTGTGGCCGCAGTCATCACAGGCTGGAATGGCTACACGTCTGTCGACGCAGTCAGTGGCGTCCAGGTGAACTTCTACCTTGCCATTGAAGACGCAGCGGCCAACTTAATTGGCTACGCCTCCTCCGATGGCGCTGTCAATTTGGATGCCGACTGGACAGGACAGGCGGTTGGCGACCTTCTCTACCTTGACGGCAACTGGGCGTTGACCACTGATGTGCAGTTGGTCGCCCTCATTCCAATCAACGAATTCGCGACGAACGGCCAAACCGGCATTACTGGGTCATCCATTGGAGACGGCACAAGCTGGCAAGCCAACCCTGGTGGCGGATTCGCAATGCCGAACAACTGGCAAACCTCAACATCAAACATGTCCATCCGCGTCATTGGCGGCGCAGGGGATCCGTGCAATCTTACGCTGGGCTCTTGCGCAGCTGATGTGACCGGAGATGGGCCTATCAATGTCGATGACATCCTGGCCGTCATCGGAACCTTTGGCCAGATTGGCGATGGGTCTTTCCGCCCGATCGGCGACTGCGACCCCGCCCCGT
>CAVOCO010000029.1:0-8699 GCA_963694215.1 Phycisphaerae bacterium | reverse complement strand
CGTTCAGGAAAGTTGATTTCAATCTCCGCCCGAGAAGACTCTCGGCGTGGGCGTTGTCACATCAATCTGGCTTGACCGTGTGTTGCCCGCGGCCGCATACACCACGAAGGATTCATTGTGACACACAAGAATACGACGAAGCAGGATGCTTCAAAGGGCGAGATCATGCTCGTCAACGATGTCCCTGGCGAAGAGTGCCGGATCGCCATCGTTCGAGACGGGCGACTTGAAGATCTGTTCACCGAGCGAGCCGCGACCGCGACAAGCGTCGGGAATATTTACAAGGGCCGGGTGAGCAACGTCGAAGGGGCCATTCAGGCTGCCTTTATTGATTACGGGCAACCACAGAATGGCTTCCTGCACATCTCTGATTTGCATCCACGCTATTTCCCTGGCGGCGAACAGTCAGAAAAAGTCGGGCGAAAGACAGCTCGGCACGATCGGCCACCGATTCAGAAGGCGCTCAAGCGAGGCGATGAGATTCTTGTGCAGGTGCTCAAGGAAGGCATTGGCTCGAAGGGGCCAACGCTGACAAGCTATCTCTCCATGCCCGGGCGGCTCATGGTCATGATGCCCTACATGGACAAGGTTGGCGTGACCCGCCGAGTCGAAGATGAAGACGAACGTAAAGCCATGCGGAAGGTTCTCGATTCGCTTGACCTTCCAGACGACTTTGGATTCATTCTTCGTACTGCTGGCATGGGGCAATCCAAGCGAGAACTGAATCGTGACGTGGCCTATCTCACTCGCATGTGGAAGGTCATGGAAAAGCGAATTTCCAAGACGGGCGTGCCAGCTGAGCTGTATACCGAGTCAGATTTAGTACTGCGGACCGTCCGCGATGTGCTTCGCCCTGAGATTAAGGCCATCATTGTTGATGATGAGAATGCCTACAACCGCGTGAAGGCATTCTTGAGCGTAATTGCTCCACGATCTTCCCCGCCAGTTGTGCACTATCGACGAAGTCTGCCTCTCTTTCATGCGTTCGATATTGAACAGCAGATTGATACGATTCACTCGCGAGAGGTTGATTTGCCCAGTGGCGGACAATTGGTGATTGAACAAACTGAAGCCCTCGTGGCGATTGATGTGAACTCTGGCAAGAGTCGCTCGGCACGCGATAGCGAAACGAACGCGTATCGCACAAATCTTGAAGCTATCGAAGAGATTGCGCGGCAATTGAGGCTTCGCGATCTTGGTGGACTGGTGATCAATGATCTTATTGATATGAGGCAGCGATCCCATCGACGCGATGTCGTTGAGAAGTTCGATGAGATGTTGAAGATCGACCGGGCTCGGACCATGATCCTTCCGATTAGTGACTTTGGCATTCTTGAGATGACACGGCAGCGTATGCGTCCGAGTATTCGAATGGCCAACTACGTTGACTGCCCCGGATGTAGTGGGCATGGCGAAGTCAAGGCTCCTGAAATAGTCGCAGCCGATGCAGTGCGCGAGATTGGCTATTTGCTGCATTGCCAAGAGACGGCAAAACTTGAAGCCGTCGTCTCACCTCGGGTGGCATCAGCCTTGCTCTCGACGAAGCGGCGTGTACTTGACATGATCGAAGATCGCATGGGCAAGCATGTCGATGTACGGGTGAGCGAGAGTATTCCGGTGGATCGTGTGATGTTCTATGCCTACGACTCTCGCGGATCAGATCTTGATCTTGAGAAGTTGACGTCTTCGCCGATGCCGACAATCGAGTCGTTGCTGGCTGACCCTGAAGAGACAGACGAGTTTGGGACTGAGGCAACGGGCCGAGGTCGCCGCCGGTCTCGTCGGCGTTCTTCCAAGTCGCCTCCTGCAGATGCGGCGGCCATTGCGTTGTCTGGTGACTTCAAGCGTGAGCTTGACGAACTCGAGGCCAAGGCAGACAAAGCCGAGGCCAAGGCAGACAAGGCTGAGGCCCAGCGTGAGACTGAGGCTGCTGATGACAAGGATGTGACGCATAAGAAGAAACGTCGTCGTCGATCGAGGCGTCGAAAGTTGGCGCCGCTTATTGAAACGTCCTCACGGCTCTATGTGCTGGCCAAGGCCATGGAAGTCACCTCGAAGGAAATCATTGAGAAGTGGACAATATGCGGCGGCGAAAAGAGTGTTGGGTTTGGTTTGAAATCGGCCATGTCAACAGTCACGCCTGAAAACGCAGTGGTTATTCAGGGTTGGTTTGCGCCCGAGAAGGAGTCCGCGCCGGTAGAAGAAGTATCCGCTGAGGACGCCGAAGCTACCGAGGGAGATGAGGGGCCAAAGAGGGGCCGTCGTCGCCGTCGTCGTCGTGGTCGTCGGGGAGGCGGCGATGGAGCAGAGGCTGCTTTGGGCCAAGAGTCGGCGACCACAGAGGCCTTGCCCTCAGGTGAAGCGGACAATTCACCCGAATCTGAGGCGGACTCTGAAGACAAGCCGCCTCGTCGACGTCGACGTGGTCGGCGTCGCAGGGGTGGAGATAATGGCGGAGCCGCTGAGGCAACATCCTCAGGGGTCGCCGAGCCGCAAAGCAAATCGGAGTCCGAGGATGATTCGCCGCAGAAGCCGGCGCGCCGTCGACGCGGCGCTCCTGCTGAGCCCGCAGCCGAAGCAACTGATGTGGCGACGCCCCGAAAGACACGAACGCGAAAGAGAGCTGCAAAGAAGGCGGAATCGAAGGTCCAGGGCGAGCCGGTAAGCTCATCTGAGTCACCATCCGATGCAGCACTAGCAAAGAAGGCAGCGCCGCGGCGTCGATCCTTGTACGGCAACCGAAGGAAGTTGTCATCAGGGCAAGTGGGCGATGCCATGACCAAGGCAGATGGTTCCGCATGAGTCAATCGCCCCGCATTCTGATTCTTGGCTCAACGGGGTCAATCGGTCAGAGCACACTTGATGTGGTGTCGCAGCTGCGTTTAGCTGGACTGCGTGAGTACGCCGTCATTGGGCTCGCAGCAGGTACCAATGTTGAGTTGCTTGCTACGCAGGCGGCCGAAACGGGCGCGACTGATGTGGCTATTGCAGATTTTGATGCGGCTGCCACGTACCGCGGCCCGGGTCGTGTGCACAGTGGTCCAGACGCTGCCCGCTTGTTGGTGCAATCTATTGCCCAGCCTGGTGACATTCTTGTGGCAGCCATTGTCGGCGCAGCTGGAATTGATGCTGTACTTGCGGGAATTGAGCGTGGGTGCCGCATCGCTTTGGCAAACAAAGAAACACTGGTGGCCGCAGGGTCTATCGTGATTCCAGCAGCTGCCAAAGCTGGCGTTGACATACTGCCTGTCGACAGTGAACACTGCGCTCTGTTTCAGTGCCTTCATGGCGAAGAGAAGCGGGGCGAAGTCGAGCGGTTGGTGTTGACAGCATCGGGCGGACCATTTCGCGGCATGCCAGCAGCCGAGATCGCATCGGCCACAATCGAGCAAGCGCTCGCGCACCCAACCTGGAAGATGGGCCGCAAGATCTCAATTGACTCGGCGACGCTTGCCAACAAAGCACTGGAAATTGTCGAAGCACACTGGCTATTTGGATTGCCTGCCGATCAGATTGATGCCATCGTGCATCCACAATCAATTGTGCACGGCTTTGTTGAGTTCACCGATGGATCGGTACTTGCGCAGTGTGGGCCGCCTGATATGCGTACCCCGATTCAATACGCATTGACCTGGCCTGATCGCGTGATCGCCTCCGGGCACCGGATGAATTGGACCGAACTTTCAACATTGGAATTTGAGCAGATCGATCACGAGGCATTCCCTGTGATTGAATTGGCCTGGCAAGCAATTCGAGCAGGCGGGACGGCGGGGGCTATTCTCAACGCAGCGAACGAAGTTGCTGTTGAGTCGTTCCTCGCGGGCCGCATTTCGTTCGGCACAATTTCGACTCTTGTTGGAGATGCATGCGCGGCATGCGATCCACACCCTGCACAAGATTTGAGCGACATCCGCGAGGCCGATGCGCAGGCCCGTCGATTTGTGCAATCACAACTTCCGCATACACCTGCGACCGCATGAAGAGAGTGTTATGGATCTGCTGATCTCTGGTTTTAATATCGTGCTCATTGCCGTTGGCTTTGGCTTGCTCATCTTCTTTCATGAACTTGGCCACTTTATGGCGGCCAAATGGGCAGGCATTCGTACAGAGTCATTCGCAATTGGGTTTGGACCGCCGATTGTGTGTTGGCGAAAGGGCATTGGGGTCTGCTGGGGATCATCCGATGAGCTCATCCGCAAGCGGGTTGGGCGAGCACCTCGACAAATGAGCGATCGAGAGCTGGCCGAAGAGGGCTATGGCGAAACTGAGTATTCCCTGCGGTGGTTGCCGCTTGGTGGTTTTGTTCGGATGCTTGGTCAAGACGACATGGATCCGGCCGCAGTGTCGGCGCTACCAAGAAGTTTCAATCGCGTGTCTATTGGCAAACGAATGATTGTGATTTCCGCCGGTGTCATCATGAATGTGATTGTGGCAATGGTGTGTTTCGTCATTGCATTCTCAATTGGCGTTCGATTTGAAGCACCAATCATTGGTGATGTTGCTATTGGAGCTCCGGCAAGCGAGGCTGGCCTGCAGGCTGGAGACACAGTTCTCTCGATTGATGGATCACCTGTTGAGACCTTTGTCGATATTCAAATTGCCGCGGGCATGTCAATACCAGGCAATACGCTCTTGATTGAGGTCCAGCGTCCAGCACAGGCATCGCCGGTGCAGATTCAGGTTCAGCCTCTCCACAGTCCGGCAACGGGAATGCTTGGGATTGGTGTGATGCCAGCTTCTTCGCTGACCTTGCTTGATGTCAAGGAACTCCGCCCACTGGTGGCCGCCGCGCTTGATCGAGATGGTCTTGCAGAAAGTGACGTGGCGCCGGGGTGGACCATGACCGAGCTTGGCGGCGAGCCAGTGTCCAATTGGGGCGACTACGAGTCCCACACGCTTGCTGCGGGTAGTGAGGGCCTTGAGAGCACATGGCAGAAGGGCAAAGACACGACTACCGCGGTCTTGCAGGCCCGTCCGACGTGGGAACTGCTGCGATACCCGGACGCTACTACAGAGACTTTGATCGGATTTGAAGAGGGGATTGGCGGATTTGTGCCGCTTGTTCGCATCAATCGGCTGGTGCAAGGAAGTGTCAATGAGGGTGTGCTGCAAGAGGGTGACGTGATTCTTGCGTGCGGCGGAGCTTTGGCGCCGCGTATGCGAGGGTTCCGTGAAGCAATAGCAGCAGCATCAGGCCCAACCCTTGCAGTACGGGTTCTGCGTGATGGAAGCGTGATTGATCTGGATATGCGTGTGTCAAGGTCTGGGTTGATCAACCCGATCCCCAAGGCAGAGGTTTTTCCAGGGTACGCCTGGGACACGCCACTTTTGGCTATGCCGATGAATGCTGTGCACGGGGAAGATGGTGATGTTCAAACTGTTTCGAGCGAGATTCCAGATGGAATCTTGCCCGGAACCCGATGGGTATCGGTCAATGGACATGATGTTGCAACGTGGCGTGACGTATGGACCGAGTTTCATGCCGCAGCCACGGCCGGGCAGACATCGATTGAATTGGTGCTTGAGAACCCCTCGCCCGGCAGTGACCAACGTCACATTGAGTTGCAGATGAGCTCAGCGCAGCAGGATCAGATTGCTGCGCTCACGTGGCAGCCATCGATCTCTCCGATGTACTTCGATCCGGTCTATGTGGTGCGAAGCAGTGGTGGAAATCCGCTTACGGCCATCGTGATGGGGGCGCGGGAGTCGTGGAAGTTCATTGAGCTGACCTATCTCACCATTGATCGATTGGTGCGTGGATCTGTTGGAGTAGATCAATTGCACGGCCCGGTTGGCATTGTGCACATCGGCACCAAGGTGGCCGACAGGGGCTTCACCTATCTGATCTTCTTCTTAGCCATCATTAGTGTGAATCTTGCCGTCCTGAATTTCTTACCCCTTCCAATTGTGGACGGCGGCATGTTCTTATTCTTGATCTATGAGAAGATCAAGGGCCGGCCACCATCAGTCGGCTTTCAGAACGCCTCCATGATGATCGGGCTCCTGCTAATCGGCACCGCCTTTGTCGTGACCTTCTTCAACGACATCTCCCGCTTGCTCGGATAGAGCTCAAGCGGGTAGCAGCGGGGCAGGCGGAGCTACGCCACGCAATCAGGTAAGTCGGAGATGGGCACAGGCTCCAATTGCAGTGACTCTGTCCCTCAGGCTGTCTATGCGGCTTATGCGGGTATTAAATCGCCATATCTGATCAACAATCGCTGCTTCTGGGCTCAGTTGGATCCTAAATAGATCGATGTGAGGGCATGGTCTGTTTGTTTTCTTCACTATCCACAGCTCACAGGAGGGGCATGCGTGAGTTCAATGATTGATGGTCATGACGGCGTGCTACCAGAGATTCTCATTGTCGAGAGTGATCCGGAGGTTGCTGAATTGCTCGCCTCCGCGATGGGGGTGAGCCGTGATGAGGGAGCAGGGCTCTTTGAATGTGATCCTCCCCGGTCTGGATGTGTGATTGTTGAATCGATTGCGAGTTTGCATCGCTTGGATCTTCATCAATTTGGCGCCGCCTTGGTGGCGTCGGTGATGCATGACGGGTGCGGTCTTGATGTTCTGGCATATTTGCGTGGGTTGGCCCCAACGCTGCCTGTCGTGGTTGTAGGTGCAGTGGCCGATTCGACCATTGCACCAGAGGCAATTCGCGGCGGAGCGTGTGAGTTTGTCTTGTTGACCGGGCATGAACAAGTGACCATTCCACTTGCAGTTCGCAAGGCAATAGTGCACCGGCAACTGCGGCAGGACAACGAACAACTTCAGCAAACACTCACTCGTTCGATGGCTGAACTTGCTGAAATGAATCGGCGGCTTGAGAAAAGCATAATTCGTCTTGAGGACGTTGCTCGAACAGATGAGTTGACCGGGTTGACCAATCGACGCTGGCTCAACGCCATGCTTGAAAGCCGGTGGGCTGAGTCAGAACGACACGGTTTAGAGCTCGGCTTCTTGATGATCGATCTCGATGGGTTTAAGCGGCTCAATGACACACTCGGCCACCATCGTGGAGATGAGGTGCTATGCCGCGTTGGGGAAATGCTTGCTGATACATGTCGAGAAATTGACGTAGCTGCTCGGTATGGCGGCGATGAGTTTTGTGTCTTGTTGCCGCACGCTGACTTACAGGCCACGATGGCCGTGGCTCGTCGAATTGCGGATCGCTTTGAAACCTCGCTTGTCGGATGGGGTCTTGAAGAGAAGTCGATTGGCGTGTCCATTGGCGCAGCGCATCGCAACTTGAGCAGCGCTGCAAGCCCTCAAGAATTGGTCCGACATGCTGACGAGGCAATGTACGCTGCAAAGAAGCAAGGGCGACATCTCATGCTGAGAGCGATGGAAGATGGCAAGCTCACGCTTGTTGCCTAGTGAAATTTCGACCGCTTGGTGTGCTGTTCAATGTCGCGTTGATGAGCTTTAGCCTTGAGCGATTGACGTTTGTCGTATGCCCGCTTACCAGTGCCAATGCCAATCAGCACCTTGGCCCGGCCGTGTAGCCAGTGAATCTCAAGTGGAATAAGTGTGACGCCCTTGGTGGCAGTCGCCTTGGCAAGCTTTCGGATCTCTCGTTTATGAGCGAGAAGTTCCCTGGTGCGGATCGGATCATGCTGGTGAGTTGATGACGCGTTGGGGTACTCGGCAATGTGCACGCTATGGAGCATCAGGCGAGGCGGGTCAAGTTCAGCTCGCACATATCCTTCGGCAAGGCTTGCTTGTCCGGTGCGGAGTGATTTTACTTCGGTCCCAAGCAGGCGAACACCGCACTCAAGTGTGTCCGTGATGAGGTAGTCATACCGGGCGCGACGATTTTGAATCACCGGCTCGCTGTTGTCTTGCTTGGATTTCTTCTTGGCTGCGGCCATATGTGATTGTCCCGTCCCAAGGGTACTCCCAAGGAGGGGCCCTCATGGCCCAGAACATGCGCGAGAGAGGACTCGAACCTCCACGGGATTTTACTCCCACCAGCACCTCAAGCTGGCGCGTCTGCCAATTCCGCCACTCGCGCTTTGGTGAAGCAGGGAAGGATAGCAGATAGAACCGCAGTGAGCTGTACTAGAGTCATACCCCGCGAGTGGTGGGGTGCCAGATTGATTTGTGCATCTGTGTTTGCAGCCGGGCGGGAATGCCGTCTTCAAGCATCCACGCAGCAAGCGTACTTGGCTCAAGACCTGCGTGGCCAGTGATGTGGCTATCGGCGGCTGTCTCGTAGACCGGGGAGAGCAAGATGGCACTGACTCGATCTGCGAGATTGTGCTGTTGGATCTGGGCGACGGACCAGTCATAATCGTCACGATCGCCGATCACAAACTTCACCTCGTCTTCGGCTTGGAGCCGGTCAATATTCTCCATGTCATTGCGGCCACACTCCCCGCTTCCAGGCGGTTTGAGGTC
This sequence comes from Phycisphaerae bacterium, assembly GCA_963694215.1. Taxonomy (GTDB): domain Bacteria; phylum Planctomycetota; class Phycisphaerae; order Phycisphaerales; family SM1A02; genus UBA12567. The sequence continues at coordinate 299 of CAVOCO010000029.1, read as the reverse complement.
CATAATGCGGATCACACGTGGATCACAGACGGAGATGTCACAGGCGCCAGATGTCTCGAGTAATACGGTTCGCCCTGCATCACAGAGTGATGACATCAGTTCATGCACGGGTTGTTGGAGTAAGGGCTCGCCGCCAGTAATCTCGACAAGGTCTGTGGGGATAGCGAGGACTTCGCGAAGCACATCAGAGACACTTCTTGCTGCGCCTTCATTGAAGGCATAGGTGGTGTCGCACCACGCGCAGCGTAGATGGCATCCACGGAGTCTCACGAAAATACAAGGCAGTCCGGCGTAGGTGG
>CAVOCO010000028.1:0-8840 GCA_963694215.1 Phycisphaerae bacterium | reverse complement strand
GAGGATGGAACACTGATGAATCGTCTTCTCACTACTGCCGCGCTCTTGGCCCTTGTGCCGATAGCCTGCGAGCAACCAACGCCCGACGCAACGCTCAGGACAGATATCCGCCGCGGGCCGGTGCAGGCCTCAGTCGAGATCGATCCTGCAAAGGCCGATGCTGGCGAGCGGATTGTTGTGCGAATTGAGGTAGTCACTGAAGCCAAGACCACGCTCACTACGCCACTGCTCACAATCCCAGAAGATGGAACTCTTGGAGCATTTCACGTCATAAGTTCAAGCGACACGAATGACGTTCCCCTTGAGCAAGGCGGCCGACGCTGGTACCAGCAACTCCTCGTCGACACTTTCGAGGCGGGCGAACATGACTTCCCTGCCATCACCATCTCATTCCGTGATGGGGCAGCAGAAGACCCAATCACTGGATCGATCGAAACTGAACCGCTCACCATCACCATCACTTCGGCGCTCGCCTCACCGGATGCAAAGCTTGAAGACATCCGCGGATGGATCGACATCCCCTCTGGCCCATGGTGGCCATGGATACTTGCGATTGGCGGAGGCATTGTGATTCTCATCATTGGCGGCCTATGGTTTGCGATGCGTGATCGACACACTGGACCGCCGCCGACTGCTGCCGAAATTGCCCGGGGATCACTTCGCTCGCTACGGGAGCAAGATCTCCTTGGCAGCGGCAACGTTGATAACTTCTACACCGCGCTCAGTAGCATTGTCCGCCAGTACATTGAGGGAAGATTTGGAATTCGAGCTCCTCGAAATACCACCTCCGAGTTTCTCCATGCCGCCGAATCTGATCAACGACTAACGGATACGCAGCGAACTGATCTTAAGTCATTTCTCAGAATAGCTGACTTAGTGAAGTTCGCCATGCACGAGCCATCTGTGGACCAAGGCACCGAAGCCATTACAAGCGCCGATCACTTTGTTGATGACGTTGAGTCTGCATTCGATCAGCTTGAGTCTCAATCAGAAACCAAATGCGAGGTGGAAGCATGCTGACCTTCTCACCAGACATGTTGTGGTGGTTGACGCTGCTTATCCCGCTTGCCCCCATGGCGTGGTGGCGATATGTACAGCGATCTGGTCGACCTGCTGTGCCATGGTCCACCACGGCTGCTGCGAGAACCGTTCCACATGGGTGGGCCGCGCGTACTCGATGGATTCTGCCCAGCCTGCGAACCCTTGCCATCCTCATGCTCGTCATCTTGATGGTGGGGCCAATCAAAGGCGACGAACAGACAAGCAAATCAGTAGAAGGCGTGGCAATTGAACTGGTGATTGATCGCAGTGGTTCAATGCGAGCCCTTGATATGAAACTCGGCAATACCACCGCTGATCGTCTTGAAGTTGTCAAAGCTGTTGCGGCAGACTTTGTGCTTGGCGAAGCGGCGTTACCAGGACGCGAACACGACCTGATCGGCCTCATTACATTTGGGACGTTTGCAGACAGCATCTGCCCGATGACACTTGACTATCACACACTGACTGAAGCACTCTCGCAGGTTCGCCCAGCCACTGATGCTGAAGGCGCCATGACAGCTATCGGTGATGCGATTGGCCTTGCGACAAGCCGCCTGCATGCCCTTGAAGATCGGACCGACCTCAATACTGATGACATTCGAAGCCGGATTGTCATCTTGCTCACTGACGGCGCAGACACCGCCAGTGAACTCGATCCGATCGCCGCGGCAGAAATGGCCGGCGCGCTTGGCATCAAGGTCTACACCATCGGGGTCGGAGTTGAAGGCAGCGTTCCAATGCCGATGACAGACCCAAGAGGCCGCAAGTACATCCAGCAGGTGCAAGCCGAACTCGATGAGCCGACACTCAAGGCCATTGCTGAGGCCACTGGCGGCAAGTTCTTTCGAGCGCGTAATACAGAGTCACTTGCTGCGATCTATGCCGAAATCGACGCGCTTGAGAAAACAGAAGTCGCTGAAGAACATTTCTATCACTACACCGATCTTGCTGTGACATCAGTCAACCTCGCTGGCGTTCAGTTACCACCATTGCTCATCTTCCCAATACTCGTATTGCTATTGGAAATCATCCTTGCCGCAACTCGATATCGATCTATTCCCTGACGGAGTTCATTGTGGACTTTCAGTTCCAACAACCTGATTCATTGATCTGGCTCTGGGCTGTGGCCGCAGCAGTTGGCCTATTGGTGCTGACATCTGTTCGCCACCGCCGCGCCATGTCTCGACTTGCCACCAGCAATCTTGTGGTCCGGTTTGAACGGGCTATTGGACCAACGAGGCGAACCGCTCGAGCCATCATGTTGGTCGGCGCCTTACTGCTTCTGGTCATTGGGCTACTTGATCCACGACTCGGTATTCGATTTGAACGCGTTGCCCAGCGAAATATCGATGTCATCTTTGCCCTCGATACGTCAAGATCAATGCTCGCCGAAGACCTCCGGCCCACTCGCGTGGCCCGAGCAAGCCAGTACATCGAAGATGTTGTCGATCAAGCTGTGGGCGATCGCTTTGGGCTAGTCGTGTATGGCGGCACGCCAACCCTCAAGGTTCCACTTACGCGAGATCAACATGCCATAAAGCTGGCACTCGATGAGATTGTTCCCCGCACGGGCCGTCGAGGCGGATCGATGATTGGTGATGCAATTCGACTATCGGAAGATGCGCTCTCAATCGGCGATGCTGGTTTCAAAACCATCATCATCCTGAGTGATGGCGACGATATGGGCTCCTACCCAGTCGAAGCTGCTGCAGCCGCAGCCGAAGCAGGCATTTCAATCTGGACCATTGGGATCGGCGACGAGATAGATGGCAGTCGGATACCTATTGATGTTGAAGGCGAGCGAATCTACCTGACTCATGATGGACAGGAAGTCTGGTCCGTGATGAAGCCGGACATGCTGAAGGAGATTGCAGCAGCTGCCAGTGGCCAGTTCATTCCTGCGGGCACCAGTAACCTAGATCTCGCAGACATCTACAATCAGATCATCGCACCAGTGACCGGAAAACGCGTTGAATCAGCCAGAGTTGAACGAGCCATCCCCCGCTACCGCTGGTTCATTGGTGGAGCGCTGCTCTTGCTTGCAATCGAAAGTATGCTCGGCCTCCGCGGCGCCAAGAACCGAGCTGCTCGATCAACCCCAAGATCTAACACACCACCGATTCATGGTGTCCGGAGGTCTGCAGCATGATGCGATGGCTGATTTTCATCTCAATACTATTGTTGCTTGCGGCGGCAGACGCCAACGAACTGCCCAAGCGAACTCCGCAACAAGAAATACAGATTGCCAAGCAGGCGGCCTCGCGTGAGTCTTGGGCTGAAGCAGCCGCTGCGCTTGCCCGCGCTCAAGAAGGGCAAGGCAAAGTTGATTCCCTGCTCGCATATGATCAGGCCGTGGCGGCCTATCGCGCAGGCGATCTCACTCAGGCGGCCGCTGCATTTGAGAGAGCTCTGAACTCTGGCGACCCTGAAATCGCAGCGGCGGCAGCCTACAACCTCGGCAACACCAACTACCAACTGGCCATGGCGCCGGTGGAGTCAGAAGGTGACTCCAAGAAGCAGCTAGATCAAGCGGCTGATCGATTCGCTCAGGCGCTCGAGCAGTATCGTCATGCCATCGAGCAAAACTCTCTGGATCGAGACGCCCGTGCAAACGGCGAATTGGCGTGGCAGAAATTGCAGGAAGTGTTGCAAGAACAAGAACGGCAAGAGCAGCAAGAACAAGAGCAAGAACAGGAACAAGACCAACAAGAAAATGCTGAGGACCAAGAGGACCAAGAGGGCCAAGAGGGCCAAGGCGAGCCACAATCCGAAGATGAAATGAATCAAGACCAGCAAAAGTCTGATGATCAAGAGAAGCAGGAGGAACCATCAGGCCAGCAGAAAAAAGAACAGCAACAGCAGTCAGAAGAGCAGAAGCAGCAAGAACAGGAACAGCCTGAGGATGATCAGCAATCTCAGGACGAACAACAACAGCCACAAAACCAAGAAGAAGAGCAGCAGGACAAATCCGAATCACAACCCAATCAAGACCAGCAGGACAGCGCCGAACCAAAAGCTGAGCAGTCAAAAGATAGCGCAGGTGGTCAATCCAAAACGCCTGGAAAGATGACGAAAGAAGAAGCCGAGCGCATGCTGCAATCTATTCGGGACCGCGAAAAACAACGGCGCCAGGACCAACAACAAATCGAGGCCGCCGGGGCGGCCACGACAGGGAAGGATTGGTGATGTCGACACGCTGTGTTCCGTATTGCAGATGGCATCTTCTCGTGCTTGCCCTTCTGGCTGTGTCATGGTGCGGCGTCGCATCCTCAGCTGGAACTGTCAAGCAAGGGCTCTCGAGTACAGAGAGCTGGGTCGGCAGCCCAATCGTACTGAGCTTGATCTTTGAAAACGCCCCGCAGCACGATCAACCAATGGTTCCGGATGTTCCAGGATTGAGTATTACATCAACCGGCCCTCCAAGCGAGGTGTCGAGCTTCCAGTGGAGCAATGGGAATCAGACCCAGCAAAGCACGCTCACGTACCAGTTTCGCATTGATGCAGCGAACCCAGGCCACTACACCATTCCAGCACTTGTACTGAACGCTGACGGCGTGGCGTACAGCACTGAGCCTATCGCCCTGCACTTTAGATCATCTGCTGCAACGAATTTGCTCTTGGCCGAGATTCAAGGTGTCCCGGATACCGCATGGGTTGGCGACACCATCCCCGCGACGCTCCGCATCCTAATCAAGCCATTCGAGGACGAGCAGCTGCCCGACCGCGTGCTATCCGCCTCTGACATGTGGAGGCAAGTAAAACTGGATGCATGCCAATGGGGGCCATTTCTCAAACGCATCACAACAATCCAGTCACAACGCAAATTCCCACCAGTGAGCGTCGTGCAAGTTGAAGGCGACACTGGAAAACCTGAGCGATGGTATGCATACGACATTAAAGCCACTATCCCGCTGCTTGTTGCTGGCCCGCTCGATGTCACCAGTATTCTCATTGGCATGAATTACCCGGTTCGAATCGGCCGCGCGCGCGACCTCTTTCGCAATCCGTTCTCATCACTCACCATTACCGATTCACGGCCCATCACAGCAACCCCAAAATCTACCCAAACAATCGTCGCCCCTCCACCGGCAACGGGACGCCCCGCCACATGGGCTGGCGCTGTCGGCGATTACTCGTTTCGTGTCACAGCAAGTCCTACTGATGTTGGTGTTGGTGAGCCAATCACATTGACCATGACCGTCACGGACCGATCGCCTCAAGGCGCTGATCTTGATTTGCTACAGGCCCCCCTGCTTCACAAAGATCCTTCACTCATTGCCCACTTCCGAGTACCCGAGGAACGACCAGGCGGCGTCGTCAGTGGAAAAAGCAAGACGTTTACCCAAACAATTCGCCCAACATCTATAGAGTCGACCACAATTGCGGCCATTCCATTTGCATTCTTCAATACCACTTCCGGGGAATATCAATCCAGCCTCAGCAGCCCAGTGCCGCTCACTGTCTCATCTGCAAAGCGAGTTGACTCAACCGCCATCGGAGGCGTGAGCGCAGTCGCAGAACCAACGACAGATAATGTCACGGAAGTGCGGGGCGGTCTCTTGGCCAACTATACCAACGCAGAGCAGCTACTTGCCCGAGCGAAACCAATGCGTGGGTGGTGGCTTGTTGTTGTGCTTCTTGTGCCGCCTCTGGCATGGGTACTTGCAACTGGATTGCTCAACCGTGTGAACGCTGATCGCAATGACCCTCGACGTGGCCGTGCTCGACAGGCCGCCCGAGTACTTGCCGCGCGGCTTGCTGAAAGTTTAGAATCACCAGAAGACACCGCCAAGGCAATCCGATCATTTGTTGCAGACCGACTTGGTTTACCAACTGCCGGTCTAACGAGTGTTGAAGCGGTTGCTGCAGTTGCAAAGCTTGGCAATACGACGCTTGGCAATGAACTTCACACATGCCTCGCGACTCTTGAGTCAGCCTCCTATGCTGGCGGCCAATCTCATGTTGACCCTGAGGCCGTGCAGCAGCTCGTCAAACAGCTTGAGGAACATGTCCGATGAGACCGCACCAACACATGACTGTGTTCGCTCTGCTTGCGGCGGCGATTGTCAGTCTGATCACTGCACAGACGGCCGCAGGCACACTCTCTATATCGCAACAGCATGCCATCCTGGCAGAAGGCCAAGCAGCATTTCGCGAAGGCGCTCTGTTGCTTGATTCAGACCCCAGCGACGCCCGAGATGCATTTGTCCAAGCAGCTCAACGGTGGACGACTTTGACTGATGATGGCATTCGTAATGGCCCTCTGCTCTATGACCTCGGGAATGCGTGGGTGCAAGCTGGAGAATTAGGCAAAGGCATCGCAGCCTATCTCGAGAGCGCCCAGTTCATGCCTAACGATGCAAGACTGGCTGAGAACCTGGCCCACGCACGCAAATTGGTATCACCTCAATTCGGCGGCGGCGATGCAACACATGGCCTCTTGATGCGACTCATTGCGTGGCACACAGGCTTATCTATGTGGGCTCGCATTGGTATTTTTACTGTGGCGTGGTGCCTGCTCTGGGGAATGCTGATTGTGCAGCGAGTCCAACCAAAGGCTGCATGGCGGTGGCTTACTGGCATCGGCCTGGTGCTCTCACTGGTCTTTGCAATCAGTGTGACCGTAGACACATTCAGAGAAACTGGCACGTACGGTGTCGTGCAACGCGATGGCGTCATTGTTCGCAAAGGCGATGCCGCATCGTATCAACCAACGTTTGACGAACCCATCAATCGAGGCGTTGAGTTTCGCATTTTGGAATCACGCCCCGTCTGGCTGCATGTTGAATTCCGCAACGGACAAGATGGCTGGATCCCACGAGACACCACAACATCTGCCTAAGCGATACGTTCTCAGAGACCGCAGGAGAAGTCGCCAACCAGCACGAGCATGTCGTTAACGTCGACAATCCCGTCAACAACTAGATCGAGTGCTGGATCACTTCCACCAAATCCTTTGAGGAAGGCGAGAAGATCTGACACATCAGTCACGCCGTCGCCAGTCACATCGCCTACACAGTCGGGACCTGAATCGAGCACTGTGATGTTGAAGGTCAGTTGCAAGGATGAGGATGACTCGCCTGGCAGATCTTCGTCACTTATCACGATGGTATTTAAGCTTATGTAATTGCCTGGGGCCAAGCCTGTGGTATCGAACTCGAAAGGCATCGAGACAGGGAACGGCCCGACGTTATTCCAACTGCTACCGAGGAATGCAAATGGTGCTTCAGGCACACTGACACTGTCAATGTCCATGCGGGATTGATCATCGTCCCACTGGTAATTCCAAAATTGAATGGCAAGTGGAAGCACACCGGAGTCTGCCTCTACATCTACGTAGTACACATAGAAGTCATTATCGCCATCACTAACAAATGATGGATTCGCATGCCGCAGAATCTGGCCTGATACCGACATGGTCGTTGGCGCATGCTGCGTCAGATCCCCAGTTGCATTGATTGTGAGCTGGTCATCAAATACTCCTGCTACGGATGTGTCGAGCAGGACAGGTACTGTCTGAGCATTCCCTGCAGGAAGCGATCCGAGATCATCGTTGTCCCCGAGCACGCCGGTTCCAGACATCGACCAAGCCAGTACTGCGCTACCTGCCGGCGTCACGGAGCTTGCGCCGTTGGCAATATCTACCGAACATGTCAGGGGATAGCCTTCAAGAACCCTGCCGATGCTACATGTTCCAAACGATGTATCGAGAATAGCGGGTACCCGATAATCAGCCACAACGGGAATGTGGTCTGATGCAGCCCATAATGCGTTGGCAAGCGAATTGGAACCTGCTGAGTTGCCCGGCCAATACGAGTTGTTGCCATCATTAATCGCAATGTCGTAGTGATTGCCGTCATTTCCAAAGGATCGGTAGGTGCCAGCGATGACACACAAACCGTCAGTGCCTTGCATCAAAGGGGAAATCAATTGAAAGTCAAACCGATCGTCCATGCCTCCACTGGCAAGCCCATCGGCTTGAATCTTCCGCGGCGACTGTGAATGCTTGATGGCGTTGCCCGAACCACTCCAACTCCCTGCGCCAAGTGGATCTTCAAGAACATTGCCTGCAAGAAAGGCGAGATAGCCAAGCTCACCATTGTCATAGAAGTTCATATCACCAGTGACGATGTATCGACTTCCACTGGGCAGCGTGGCGATGTCCTCGAGAATTCGAAGTGCACCAACCTCACGCTGCGATTCAGAATCCGAACTGTTGCCTGCTTTGAGATGGGCCGAATAGACATAGAGTCTTACAGGTGGATCTACGTACCCGTTCAGCGTGAACTCCCACCTGTCGGCTCGGCGCCCTGCCCCGGTAAACAAGTCTGCATGACCGCTGGGTACTTCGGTCATTGTGGCGGCATGATAGAAACACGCTTGAGCGCCGCCGTACGCGTCCTCATTGTTGTTCGTATACGTGGCAGCAGACCACTGAGCACCGAGCATTCCTGATACCTCGCCGTGGGTAAAATAGTCCACTTCCTGCAGCAACATGAGGGTGACCGGAGCGGCGAACCCGCTGTGGTCGTCGGTCGCAATGGCATCAATGACGTACTCAATCGAAGTTGAATCACCACGGAGTTCGGCAAGATTCCAATTTACGATCCTGACCTGAGCCTGGGCAAGTGATGCCCATGCTATGGCTGCAATGATCCCGCTTGTTCCTGCTCGCCTCAAGCCCATCACACGACACCTCCAAAACAACCCCACCACTGACTCATAGTACCCCGTGAGAGAGGTTCTCCAAACTGCAATATCAAGGAATAGCGTGTGAGGAGTCCCCATTATGACGGCCT
>CAVOCO010000027.1:0-8875 GCA_963694215.1 Phycisphaerae bacterium | reverse complement strand
GCCGGCTGGAAGAGCAGCGAGACTGGCCGGGGCAGCCCACCATTCTTGGCCATTGAGGCCAGGACCCGAGCCACGCCAATCAAGATAGTTGTGTGGCCGTCATGGCCACATGCGTGCATGCGCCCTGCAGTAGTAGAGGCGTAGGGCAAGCCGGTCTGCTCAATAATCGGCAAGGCATCCATGTCGGCGCGAAGGCCGATTGGGTCGCCATCGCCCCCTGAAATATGAGCCAAAACTCCAGTGCCTCCAGCAAGCCCGGCCTTGAACGCTATGCCAGCCGCCGTCAGTTCCCGCTGAACAACCTCGCTCGTGCGATGTTCTTCATAGCTCAGCTCTGGATTGGCATGAAGATCGTGCCGGATGGCGATGAGGTCAGCGAGCTGCGATTCGATGTGGGATTGGATGGTCGACATGCAGCAGATGGTACGCCGCGCCGATCAACTGCGCTACTTCCGCAGAAGATGCCAGTCACGCGCCCCTCGGCCGCGGTTGACTCGTTCGAAGGCACCAGCGTCGTGCCGAATAAGCCGTACCAGCTGTGACATCGTGACATGAAGCGTCCCTGCGGCGCCAGCAACATCCCAGGCTCTCGCCTCAATGACGTCCATCGCCTCAGAGAGCAGTGGCGGATAATCCTTGTGGGTCGGGCTGACCGGAATCTTGTTGCCTTGGCGGCGTTCTTCCCAGAGCTCGCTGCACTTATAGTTATTCGTATCGACTCGCCGCCGGACCGCACGTGCCAGTTTGAGCCGAAGTCGCCGCCATGCCACTCGTCGATTTTCTGCTTGACTGCGTCGCTCAGCAGCAATGATTTCTACGCCTGTTGGGATATGGCGGAGGTGGACAGCCGAATCACGGCTATTGCGGTGCTGCCCGCCCGGGCCGCGCTGGCGTCCAAATGTCTCTTCGCACTCTCGCCTGAGCGATGTTTCGTCGAGCGTCGAGGGGTGGACGCCCTTGACCATGATGGGGGGGCGGGGCTTGGGCTTCTGTTCGTCGCTCATGATGTTTGCGTTCCAAGGGGAAGTCTAGCTTTGGCTTGAAGATCCCAGGACGCCGTTCGTCCCTTGGCAAGCATATGCCCGCCAAGCCCGGCGATCATCGCCGCATTGTCGATGCAGTACCGCATCGGCGGAATGCGAAGCGTTACGCCATGTCGTCTGGCGCATTCGTCCAGTCTCTCTCGGAGCATTGTGTTGGCCAAGACTCCGCCGCCCCCGCAGAGGCTTACCGCGGGCGTGTCCTGCATGGCCTCGTCGACTCCACGAACCAGAGCTGAAACAGCGGCATGCTGAAAGCTCGCAGCAAGATCGGCTCGTCGCTCGGGGCTGACGTCACTGAGCGTACGTGGGAATCGGGAGTCTCGGCCGCGGCCAACGGGATGCCCACGCGTGGCGTAGAGCAGCGCCGTCTTGAGGCCAGCGAATGAGAATCCAAATCGATCGTTGCGAAGCCGTGATATTGGCAAGGCGACAGCGTTTTTGTCGCCATTCTGAGCGAGTTTCTCAATGGCTGGCCCGCCCGGATATCCCGCCTCCAGAAGGGAGGATGCCTTGTCGAAGGCCTCACCAACAGCGTCATCAATGGTGGACCCAATCAGGGTGGCCTCCATGGTGCAGTCTTGCCGGTACATCGCCGTGTGGCCACCCGAGGCAATGAGCGAGAGTGATGGGAATGCAATGGGGTCTGCGTCGAGCGTGGGGGCGTGCAGGTGAGCAAGCAGGTGATGCACGCCGATGAGCGGAACACCAAGACTCCACGCCAAGGCTTTCGCGGCGCTTACCCCCACAAGCAGTGAGCCAATCAGGCCAGGAGCATGCCCGACCGCCACCGCGTCAATGTCTTTGAGCGTGACATTCGCTTCGCGAAGCGCTTCCTCGACAACTGGCATGAGACGTTCAGTGTGGGCGCGGCTTGCGATTTCGGGCACGACTCCGGCAAAGCGTTCGTGCAGGTCATGCTGCGTCGCGACCACGCTGCTCAGTACTGAGCGTGAACCGTCTACAACCGCTGCGGCAGACTCATCGCAGCTCGACTCAATTCCGAGAAGTAGTGGCATTGGTTTGGCTTGCTGAACTCAGCTTGCGTCCGGATCCGGGTCGGGGCTGGCTTCAGGCTCGCCGACCGGCTCGAGCCGTACAGATTCCATGCTCAGGCGAATGTTCTGCCCGTCACCAACCCGCCATGTTCCAATGACTTCGCCACCCCGGCTACGAAGTGTGATTTCAGCGCCGTTGATATCTACGTCTTCAGAGAGACCAACCAAGCCTCGGTTTGAGGTTTCGGTGCTTCCCTGGAGCCGTTTGATGTCGTCGTGCAGTTCGCCCAGATGTCGGTAGATGGCCTCTCGGCGATCAAGCGCGGCATCGAGTTCGACCTGGAGCGGAGGGAATGCGATGTCGGCATCTTCGTCGAGTTCTGGCCATACGCCATGCGCATGATGGTGGATCAACAGGTCGTTGGCCTCCGCGAGTGCTTCATCCAGCAGTGTCTCACGGATCCAGGCGGAGTCCATGCTTTCGGGCGCGGCGGGTTCTTCATCCATGATCGCCTCGAACTGCCAGCGGGCCTCAAGCCGGTCCCGTTGTTCTTCAAAGTTCTCAGGCACGATGCACCCTTGAGAGGGATCAACGCCCCAGTCGGCTTCGGGTTGATCTTCGTGGCGATGAATATTGCGGCCGCTGGGCAGGTAGTAATGGGCCGTGGTGAATTTCAGCATGCCGTGATCACCCTCGAGCGGGCGAACCTCTTGCACAGAACCCTTGCCGAAGGACCGCTCGCCCACGATAAGGGCGCGTTTGTTGTCTCCAAGGGCGCCGGCAACGATTTCGCTTGCGGAGGCGGAGTTCTCATCGAGAAGCACTACGACAGCTACATCCTCAAGCGGATGGCCGCGGCGAGCTGCATAGACGCGCCGCTCGGCCGCCCGGTCAGGGCGATCTGCGGCAATCGACACAATATCGCCATCAGCAAGGAAGAGATCAGACATCGCAACGGCAGCTGGCAGGGCGCCGCCTGGGTTGCTGCGAAGATCGAGTACCAGTCCATTGAGCGTTCCGGCCGCGACGAGCGGGCCAAGTGCCTCAATCATCTGCGGCACTGTGTCCTGTGTGAACTGGCTCACCCGGAGATAGGCCGTGCCGTGTTCAGGATCCATGAGGTGTTGCCATGTTTGGTCGCGGCGAATAAGCCCTGCGGTCGAGGGGGCTTTGATGGCGCCCCGCGTGACCTCGAGCCACTCTTCTTCATCGTTCGTGTGCTGCACAAGCACCTTGACGATCGAGCCAGGCTCGCCCATGAGGTGGTCGATGCAGTCTTGGATGGGCTGGTCCAAGGTGTCGAATTCTTCAATCTTGAGCACCATGTCGCCTGACTTGATGCCAGCTGCCAACGCAGGCGAGTCTTCCATGGGCGAGAGAATCTTGAGCCGGCCGTCGACAGCTCGGACGTGGGCGCCGATACCTACATAGTGGCCGCTGAGGTCTTTTTGGAATTCGTCGGTGCGATCTGGGGCGACATAGACGGTGTAGGGGTCATCCAAGCTCTCAACAAGGGCCTTCAGAATGGCTTCCTGCATGGCTTCCTCGTCTGGCGATTCGACGTATCGATTCATCAGCATGGCCCGCGCGTCGATGACCGGACCGAACCAGTCATAATTTCGAGCGCGGCCAGCGATTGCGGCGGGCAACTCGATGGCAAGCAGGCCTACGAGGGCAAGAAGCAATACTGGAGGAATGATTTGTCTGATATTCATGGGTGCTGTACCTCAGGCGGATGTATTCCTGTCAGAATACGTTCCAGATTCAATCCCGGTTCTGATTTGACCTTGAATGCCGGGATCGCTCATCCTATCCAGCTAACGGAGGCGTAGTGACGACTGATGTCCCAAATGCAGCGTGAGCAACTCAAAGTTGCGAAGGAAATGGCGATCCTCGTTGCGGTGCAGTTCCCGCGTCCCAAGGTGGGCCTTGAGGATCGACTCGCCGAATTGCAGTCACTGACCGAGACGGCCGGGGCCACGGTGGTGGGCATCCTGTCTCAGAAGCTGTACAAACCAGTGGGACGGACCTTCCTTGGCAAGGGCAAAGTCGAAGAGCTTGGCAAGCTTGTTGAGATGGCCAAAGCCACATTGGTGATCTTCGATCATGATCTAGCGCCTGCCCAAATTCGTAATATCGAAGAGATGCTGTCCGTCAAGGTGATTGACCGCAGCGAGCTGATTCTCGACATCTTCGCTCGTCGGGCCAGTACGCACGCGGCAAAGCTGCAGGTTGAAATCGCTCAGCTTGAGTACACCTATCCACGGCTCCGAGCGATGTGGGACCATCTTGGTCAGGTCACTGGTGGAGCCCCTGTTGGTATCGGCACGCGCGGCCCTGGTGAGCAGCAACTCGAAATCGACCGGCGATTGGTGCAGAAGCGATTGACGCGGCTCAAGACAGAGCTCGATGGCATTCATGCTCGCATGGAACGCGAAGTGCTTCATCGAAACGAAGACCACTACACAGTTGGGCTCGTTGGATACACGAACGCAGGCAAGTCGAGCCTATTCAATGCGCTCACCGCTGGTGGCGCCTATGCCAACGACAAGTTGTTTGCAACGCTATCGACCCGTGTTGAGCAGTGGGGGCTTGCCGATGGAAACAACGTGTTGCTCAGCGATACCGTTGGGTTCATTCGAGATCTACCCCATCATCTTGTCGCATCATTCCGCTCGACGCTCGAAGAGACCGTGCAGTGCCAATTGCTGCTCGTCGTGGTTGATGTGTCAGATCCAACGGCCAGGCAGCAATTCGATACCGTTTTGCAGACGCTCGATGATATTGGCGCTACCGAACAACCTCGACAGTTGGTGCTCAATAAGATCGACCGGCTCGGGCATGCCGATGAAATGCTGTTGTGGCTTCGCGAACATCCAGATGCGCTGCTCGTGAGCGCCGAATCCCATGAGGGCCTTGATCGCCTTGCCGAGATTGCGCGAACCCACGCGGTTGGGCCTGAATTGCCGCTCAGTATCACAGTGGCGACAAGCGACTCTAAGGCCGTCATGTTTCTTGAACGCCGCACGCCTGTCGAAGATCGCATCTATGGAGATGGCGTCGTGACGATCAAGACGACGCTTGGCGCCCGGCAGGCTCAACAACTTAATTCAATCGCACAGGCAGTTCACATTGACGGCTCGCCACTTGGCGAGCTGATGAATTCATTGTGGCCACCAGCCACGACACTCGGGGACACATGCCGCATACCGCCGCACCAACTGCAAGACGAGCAGGTGCGATGGGTCGCCCCATGAGCGAGTTTGCACAGGGTCTTGATCGATTTCAGGACGAACTCAATCCAGAATTGCTTAAACGTGTACGGGCATGGAAATCGATTGCGGGTCTTTCGGATCTTCTCGAGTCCTTGCGTATGCAAGGGAGGCATCGTCGCTTTCTTGATTTGTGGGTTGAAGCCATGGTGGCGGATCGGCTCCACCAAGCTGGCTGCGAACTTGCAACCGAAGTGGAGACTCCGGCGGGCCGCACGTGTGATTTTCGAGTGCGCCGAGACGGCCACGAGTGGTTTCTCCACATCAAACGACTTGACGAGGGTGACCACGGTCATCGGCGGCTGAGTATCTCGCCGCGGCTTCGTGTGCTTGAGCACATCGAGCGGCCCTTTATTGTTCGTGTGCGGTGGGCAGAAGATCTTGATGATGAACACATGCAAGAGCTCGTGGTGCGAGCGAGTTCATTTTTGGAGATGGCCAAGATCGGCGATGAACTGACCGTTCGAGACGAGTCCGGTCTCGAGTTTGGAGCGATTCGAGTTATTGGTCCATGGGAGGGCAAGACCATTTCGCTTGCGATTGGGCTGCCAGAAGGGTTCATCGATGAGTCGGCCCGTATTCGGCGGCTGCTCGACAAGGCCTACCGGCAGTTCATGCCGCGAGCTGAAAACGTGATTCTGCTCATTGGAAACCGGCCAGATGATGTCGTGGACTTTGAATCAGCCCTGCTTGGAGCAAACGAGGAACGATGGGATGCTCCCCCCGGCCGGGCCGGCCAGGCCGCCATTGGCCGAGCCGAAGATGGATTTTGGTCTGGCACGAGTCGTCCTGACTCAACAATTTGTGGATGGTGTGATGTGCAGCCATCCTCTCCGGGCTTGCACGCGGGCCTGTATTTTCGCGATGATCCCTGTCCCGACGCAGAGTTGTCAGGATTGGTCTTACAGCTGCTGGGCGATGAAGCCCCAAACCACTGATAGAAGAGGAATGTGATGCGCGACGTACGGATGACTGAACTGGCAAACTTGTTGATTGAACACTCGACTGCAATGCAAGCGGGCGAGCATCTCTTGATCGAAGCCTTTGACGCGCCTGATGCAATGGTGATTGAACTGATCAATGCATGCAGGTCGCGCGGTGCGCATCCTCATGTTGTTGTTCGTTCAAGTCGTATTCTGCGATCGCTTGTGGAAGGCGGCGCTGATGCGCAGTTTGAAGCGATGGGCCGAGCTGATCTTGAGCGGATGAAGGGAATGGATGCGTATATCGGTTTGCGTGGCGGCTTCAATGTGAACGAGATGTCCGGCGTTCCTGAGGGTCGACTCAAGGCGTGGGGTTCGTTATACGGCAAGCCAGTTCATTCGCAGCAACGAGTGAACCACACGCGATGGTGTGTGCTTCGCTGGCCGACGCCGTCGATGGCGCAGCTTGCCGGCACGTCAACCGAGGCCTTTGAAGATTTTTACTTTGATGTGTGCACGCTTGACTACAAGGCCATGGCGAACGCCGCCGCCGCCTTGCAGGCTCGAATGGTTGCGACCAACGACGTGCACATCAAGGGGCCCGGCGACACAGACCTGCGATTTTCAATCAAAGACATTCCTGCGATTCCGTGCACGGGTTCGCACAATATTCCTGACGGAGAAGTCTTTACGGCGCCTGTTCGTGATTCAATCAATGGCGTGATTCACTACAACACACCAAGTGTGTATCAGGGAACGACGTTTCGGAATGTTCGGCTCGTCTTTAAGAATGGTCGCATCGTTGAACACGACGCCGAGGTTGGCGCAGAGCAGCTTGCTGCGATCTTTGATACCGATGAAGGATCCCGCTACGTGGGCGAGTTTGCCATTGGATTCAATCCATATGTGCTTGAACCGATGATGGACATCCTCTTCGACGAGAAGATCGCCGGCTCCTTGCACTTCACGCCCGGGCAAGCCTACGAAGACGCCGACAACGGAAACCGCAGCGACATCCACTGGGATCTCGTCTTGATTCAACGCGCCGACTATGGCGGTGGCGAAATTATCTTTGATGGCGAAACAATACGCCGCGACGGCGAGTTCATTGTGGACGACTTGCTGGGCCTCAATGCGGATCAGTTGAAGCAGCATTGACCTTGTCGCGTCGTTGTTGACGCAAGCGAAGCACTGCTGGAAGCACCGTCCATGCCGCGATTAACGTGGTGAGTAGCCCAACCACCATGACAATGGCGAGCGAGCGGATGCCGCGATGCTCGGCGAGCATGAGTGACCCGAATCCGATCATGGTCGTGGCGGTTGTGAGCAAGATGCCAGTTCCGGTTCCACCCCATAGCCCTGGCGGTCGCATGCGTGGGTCGGAACGCCACCTGTGGATAACGTGCACGCCAGCATCGACACCGATGCCAAAGATCATCGGCAGCACCATGAGGTTGGCAAAGTTAAGGTTGAGCCCAACAAGCCCCATGAATCCAAATGTTCCTGCAAAGCCAACAAGCACAGGCAGAATGGCGCTGATCGCGTCGGCGATTGAACGAAAGTCAATGAGCAAGATAAAGAGCACGACGCCCATCGCAAGTAGTCCGGAAGTGGTGTAGGCGCGGACGATCAACTGGGACGACTCGAGTACCTGCACCGGTGGTCCCAGCACATCAGGGGCAACGGTTCGGATGTCTGTGACAAAGGCATCAAGCCGCGTTGGATTCAGAATAGATTCGTCTAACACGCGCGGGGTGACTCGAAGTAACCACTGCCCTTGCGCGCCGATCCATTGCGATCGGAGCACTTCAGGAAGATCATTTGGCCCTGGTGGTGGAGGGGCGAGCGCCGCTGCAATGAGCGTGGCGGCGGGGGGGGCAGCTTTGCCCCACGCTTGGGTAAGACGCTGCATGCGGGCGCGTCGCTGGGCCGTGTCGAGATCGAGCATCACCCACGACTTGACCGCCGCGTCGAGTTCGCTCACGAGCGTCTTCATGTCGGCGGTCTCGACAGATTTGAGCCGGTCGCGCAGTGTTCCAAGCACCGTGGCTACAAAGCCGATTTGATCGCTGCCTGCATCGACGACCGGGGCAGTGTTTCTGATGTTGGCAACGGCGTCCTGCCGCGCCTCAAGATCTGGGGGAAGCAGCATGCCCATGCCACCTACGGAATCAACATCGCCCAGTGCGTTGAGGCTTGCGGTGAGGTGGGGGGCTTCTTCGGGCGTCACCATGACGAGCCCGCTCCACAAATCGCCTCCTGGTTCAGCAGCAAGCCTGCGTTGCCATGACACAGCTTCAAGCCCCGGCGGCTGCAGGTTCATGATGTTGGAGTCGTAGCCAAGCCGCGAAGACGCTGCGACGAGACAGATCGTGACGATGCCCCCGATAAGCAGCACCAGTCCAGGGTGGTGGTGCACCGGGCCGGCAAGGTGGTTGAGCATGCTCGTGCCAACGGGGCGCATGACGGAAAGATCGCTTCGCCACCGGCGTGAAAGTGCGAGCAAGGCAGGGAACACGCTCATGACAGCGAAGAGGCACAGCAGCACCCCTCCGGCAGCAATGATGCCCATCTCGGCAACGCCGAGGAAAGCGCTAAAGGCGGTGCATCCGAACGCGGCTGCGGTGGTTACGGCGCCGGT
>CAVOCO010000026.1:0-9041 GCA_963694215.1 Phycisphaerae bacterium | reverse complement strand
TGTGCTCGCGAATCCACTGAGTCCGTTGAGTCCATGGTTCTTGAGCCTTGCTACGACGGGCTGCGTGAACTCGTCTGCTTGCTGTTGGGCGTCTTGATAGATACCCATGATGGACTGAATGTCCTCAGGGCTCGGCTGCTGATTATCCGACATATTCGACTCAATAGACCGGATTGTGGAGAGTGCCTTGGTCATGCTCGCGAGGCCCTTGTGGGCGGCGACGTCGTGTTGGGTGAGTAGGGCGGTGTAGTGGTCTTCCCAGGCGGTCAGATCGGCATCAAGAACGGAGGCGGTGTCATCGTCAAGCGTTGCCCAATCGATGATGTCGCGTGGCTCAATGACGAGCGTCGCGGCGGATTCACCGCCAAAGATCATGAGTCCTGATGTTCCACGTCGAAGACGATCTCTCGTACGGCGTTGGCGTGCACGCTCAAGACCATGTTGCTGGGCATCTCCGACGATGGCGGAGAGGTTTGTGAACAAGGCATCGTCATATGTCGCGATTTTCCGCCGAATCTGCTTGGCCATGGACTCGATCCGACTTGCCTTATCTGGCTCAGGCGCTCCAAACGGCCCCATGCCCTTGGTCTCGTCTAGATAGGACTCCAATGTGCTTGTTCGGAGTGCTTCCATGGAGGCCAGATACTGGTCATGCACGATGGCCATGTGTTCGAGTTGGGACGCCGATGGAGCAATCAGGACTAAGCGGTCCCGCAGCGTTTGCCAGCCCACTGGGTCAGCAAATCCACGCCCTGACCCCTGTCCATGGGCGAGTCCTGCCAAACCGAATAGGGCGACGATTGAAATGATGCGGCTCAGCATGTGCAGGTCTCCAAAAACCATATTGGAACTAGTGTTATCCATAGTATTGCCCATCATGCAAATGCTGTCTACCGGTCTTCAAAGCGGCACCAAAGAGATCTCAATCACGCCATGAAGATTGGTATCCTGCGGAGCATGAACAGACTTGCGAGCCACCCATCATCGTTTATTGAAACTCGTTCACAACGCATGGAGCCAACTAGCATGCACGATATCCCCGCAGATACTTGGATTCGTGATGCCGCCGCCCAATTTGGCGACAGGTACGGCATTCTGACTTTTGCCGGAGAGAATGTTCGCCGCCGATTGTCCCCCTCTGCGCTTGAGCTTCTTGAGCGGACGATGGCGCACCGAGAACCACTTGATTGCAGCATTGCCGGTGAGATTGCCAATGCAATGAAGGACTGGGCCATCGAGAATGGTTGCACGCACTACTGTCATTGGTTCCAGCCGCTCACCGGGTCGACTGCTGAAAAGCACGACTCATTTTTAAGCATTGATAGCAACGGGCAACCGATTACCGAGTTCTCAGGCGATCAGCTCATTCAAGCCGAGCCGGATGCAAGTTCGTTCCCGAGTGGTGGCATTCGCGACACATGGGAAGCACGTGGATACACCGCATGGGATCCAACAAGCCCAGCGTTCATTGTTCGTAACGGTGGTGAACGGACCTTGTGTATTCCAACGTGTTTTGTGTCATGGACGGGCGAGTCACTTGATCAGAAGACGCCGCTCCTTCGAAGTGATGAAGCAATTAGCAAGCAGGCCATGCGAGTGCTTCGCCTCTTTGGTACTGCGGACGGTGTACATCATGTCACGACGACGCTTGGGGTTGAGCAAGAGTATTTTTTGATCGATGAAGAGCTCGCATCAATGCGAATTGACATCATCTTGTGCGGCCGCACCATCATTGGTGCCGATTCTCCAAAGGGGCATCAGCTCGACGATCATTACTTCGGCGCGATTCCACGTGACGTCCAAGCCTACATGGCCGAAGTCGAGGCAAGGCTATTTGAGCTCGGGATTCCCGCCAAGACTCGGCACAATGAAGTAGCCCCTCGACAATTCGAGCTCGCGCCACTCTTTGAACGCTCGAATCTTGCCAGCGATCACCAGATGTTGACGATGAGCGTGCTTCAGAAGGTCGCCCGCTTGCATGGTTTGCGGTGTTTGATTCACGAGAAACCATTCAAGGGCATTAACGGAACCGGCAAGCACAACAACTGGGCATTGAGCACTAATACTGGTCACAACTTACTCAGTCCGGGCAAGGCAGGGCAAAGCAACTTGCAGTTCTTGACCTATGTATGCGGTGTGGTTCGAGCACTCGACTTGCATGGCGACATCTTGCGAGCATCAGTTGCCAATGCGGGCAATGATCACCGGCTGGGCGCCAACGAGGCGCCCCCAGCGATCTTGAGTGTCTATACCGGCGACGAACTCGGCCGAATTCTGGAGAAACTCGCCAGCGGTGAGACGGCAGACTTTGAAGCAGATTCAGAGATGGATCTTGGTACGGCCGCGGTTCCCACGCTTCACCGAGCCACTGGCGATCGTAATCGCACGAGCCCATTTGCCTTTATCGGCAATCGCTTTGAGTTTCGCGCTGTGGGCGGGTCCGCAAGCGTAGCCTGGCCGAATGCTGTGTTGAACACGATCATTTCCGAGTCGCTTGATTGGATTGTGACGGAGATGGAGCAACACATTGACGGAAATGGATCAGTCGAGGCCGCTGCGATTGAAGTGCTTGGTGCCGTCATGCGTGATCATCGCCGGGTGATCTTCAATGGGGACAATTACAGTAAAGAATGGCACGAAGAAGCGGCCCAGCGCGGCTTGCCCAATCTTCGCGGTACGGCCGATGCGTTGCCGGCATTTCGAAGCGATGCTGTGCGAGAGATGTTCCAGAAGTATGGCGTCATGAGCCCAGCAGAAACCGATGCGCGGGTTGATGTCTTGTTTGAGACGTATGTGCACACCATGGGCATTGAGGCCCGAACGATGTTGCAGATGGCAGCAACGATGGTGTTACCAGCGGCGACCCGATATCAGATTGATCTTGCAAATGCAATTTCAGCGACCGAGTCCGTTGGTATTGAGTGTCCAGCAACGGGCGGGCGGTTGCACGACCTCGTGCATCATGTGGCGGAGCTGGAAGCAGCAATCAGTCAGATCAATGAAGCTCTGGAAGGCCACGGATCCACGTGCGACGTACAAGCACGGTCGGTGCAGGATCGACTCATTCCGGCTCTTGAGAACGCTCGCACGCACTGCGATGCGATCGAAAGATGTGTGCCCACAGATCTGTGGCCAATGCCGACCTATACCGAGCTTTTGTTCGGCGGTGAGTGAATTGCGAAGGAAGTCGCCACCCACCTGACGCCCAAGTGTATGGTTACTTGGTCTTTCCTTGGGCTACGACAGCGGCTTCTGCTGCGGCGATGGCATCGGTATCACCGATATACCGTCGCTCGAGCACATTCATGTCATCATCAAATTCGTAAATCATTGGGACGCCGGTTGGGATATTGAGGCTCGTGATGTCCTCATTAGAGATCTCATCAAGATGCTTGACGAGCGCCCGAAGTGAATTGCCATGCGCGGCAATGATGAGTTGCTCGCCGGCAGCTACGCGTGGTCGGATGATGTCGTTCCAATAGGGAACAACGCGATCTATCGTGTCTTTCAGGCTCTCACCGCGGGGCAGTTGAGCAGCTGGAACGTGCCCATACCGAGCGTCATGCCCTGGAAACATAGCGTGGTCACAAGCGAGGAGTGGTGGCATCGTGTCGTAGGAACGCCGCCAAATATGCACTTGCTCATCGCCGTGCTTTGCAGCAGTTTCAGCTTTACTGAGTCCTTGAAGTGCGCCGTAGTGTCGTTCATTCAGTTGCCAAGCCTTCGTTGTGGGTGTCCAGCATTGATCGAGCTCGTGCAACACAAACCACAGCGTACGAATTGCACGGGTGAGCATGCTGGTGTACGCCGCATCGAATGTGAATCCCTCGTCACGCAGCAATTGTCCGGCTGCTTTGGCTTCCGCAACTCCCCGCTCGGAAAGATCAGAATCAACCCAGCCTGTGAATCTGTTCTCAAGATTCCACTGGCTCTGACCATGACGAATGCAGACAAGTGTTGGCATGAAAGGATGGTAGTCATCGCAACCCCAGTTGGGGCTGCGATCGAGCGGAGCCTCATCAACTTCGTGCTTCATGCAGTGCCACCCGCTACGGACAGTCACCCCATTGTGTGAGCATGAGCAGTAGGTCAAGAACATTGACCGCCCCGTCTGCATCTAGGTCGCCAGCAGCAGTACCTCCGGCCCACAAGCCAAGGAATGCGATGATGTCGTCACCGTCGCGGTCAGAATCGAAGTCGAGATCGCCCGCGCACATGCAGCGATCTAAGACGCCATCAACATTTTCATCGGTTCCCGGAATTAAAATTTCGCATGCATCCGATTGCCCTGATCGATCGCAATCTTCGGCGGGAATCGCCCACACGATTCGCTCGGTGTCTACCGTTCCACCATCCATGGCGATCATGCCATCGTGTATAGCGGCCGTGTATTTCGAGCGGCTCGTCCAGGCGCTGTCCGGTGCGATTTCACTTTGGTAGTACCACGTTCCTGCTGATCGTTGCAGGTAGTGTGTAGTCCATTCGGAGTAAGACCACAGCACGACGACAAGATCGTCCCCATCAAGGGCAATGTCATTGATCTGACTTCCATCTGCATCCCACGGCATGGTGCCACTGATCGGTTCTGGGGTCCAGATCGTTCCGTCGTAGTGTTCAATGGTGAGTATGGAGTCAGCGAATATGTCAGACGCGTAGTCTCCATGTTGCGTGAAGGCAATCGTCTGGGTTGTGCCATCGATTTTGGCGTTCTGTCCATACCGCCCCTCATGTTCACCCGCTGTGGAGTTTCCAATCGTGGTCCACCAGACACCACCTGCATTCTCGTACGTGCGCACGCCGCCACAGTTGGTATTGGTGGAATTATCGGCCGTCGGAAGTCCAACTGCAAGCAAATTCTGGTCGAGTGAAATAAACGCGTTGTAACCACTCGCTGCTGGCGTTGCTAATGTTTGGATCACGGGCCACGTATCGCTTGAAGCATCATGCTGCAGCATCTGCACGCGCATCGTCGCGCCCGAGTCAGACAGTTCGGCCACGGCAAGCCACGGGTACGACAGGGACATGTGAATCTGTGCGTATCCAGCAGGTGTCTCGTAGGTGTCTTTGTAGTTCCAATTTACGCTGTCATAGCGATAGAGATCGACTGCGCCATTGATGTAGTCAGGTGCAGAGATGGCAAACCAATCATCGGAGAGTTCTACCACACTTCCGAAACTCTCACCAGTGGCGAGCCCAGTGAGTACTTGCGGGTCACCCCACGTGCTGCCATCCCACTCGTGCAGAAAGACAGCTCCCGTGTGGCTATTGGCGCTGTAGTCACCAATAGCGAGGAATGATGTGCCAATATCGACAGCCCGGCCGTACCGGGCGCCGTCACTGGCGTCTGCGGGCCACGTATTTGATGTGGGGCAAGACTGCGCAGCCACGCCTGGTGTAGCGGCTGCAATCAAGATCGGTGCAATGAGGAAGTGGCCGAATGAAAACATTGGAAGCTAGTCTCCGTGTGGGTGCGAATTCCGCGGCGTGTCCTGCATGACGATTCGTGTCACATCGTCGTTAGTACTATCGATTATCTATGACACTGCGTCGCATCTGTTTACTGGAATTCATCGGATATTGACAGTTATCGGGGCGTGGTCTGAGATTTGCAGTCCCGCCTCCCGGTGGACGTGTGCTGGTTCTGTCAACTGAGCGGCCTTTGCATTCGCAAGCAGGTAGTCAATCCTCCAGCCCCTATCAAGCGCGCGAGCTTGGCCTCGATTAGACCACCAGGTGTACGGCCCGTCGATATCACCGGCGTGTTGTCGTACAAGATCATGCCAGCCTGAGCTGACGATGTTGTTCATCCACTCTCGCTCATGAGGCAGAAAGCCGCTGGTGTTCTGATTGGACTTCCAGTGGAAGATGTCGCGATTGTCGCGGGCGATGTTGAGGTCACCCCCAATGAGAACTGGCCGGCGTCTTCGTTTGAGTGAGTCAATCCACGGGCGGAAGTCTGAGGTAAATGCCGCCTTTTTGGCTGCAGCAGCTTCGCTTGAAGAACCGCTTGGCAAATACGTGCTCACGAGATCAACGCCACCTATATCAACTCGAAGAACTCGACCATCCGGATCTGGTTGGGAATCTATTCCAGTGTGCAGTACCCGAATTGGCATGCGAGAGAAGATTGCAGTGCCTGCGTAGCCAGGGCGTTCAGCAGGATTCCATGCGGCATGCCACCCTTTGAACGGGAAGGTCGCATCATCAAGTTGATCTGGTCGGCAGCGGATCTCCTGCAGCATGACTACATCGGGCGAGAGTCGGTCAACCCACCCAGCGATTCCCTTCCGAATTGCCGCTCGGAGTCCGTTTACATTCCATGTGAGTACATTCATGTGAATTGCAATGGTACTGAGCTTGTGCTTTACACTGCGATGCCAAGGAGCCGCTCTTCATGTTTCAACTGCCCTTAATCGTGATTGCAAGCATTACATCAAGTCCACCTAACGCGCGAATTGCGCCGCAGGTGACGGTTGAGCATGGGATTACCCGTGTTGACCCCTATGCGTGGATGAGGGAGAAGTCGAATCCTGAGATCATTTCACACCTCAATGCCGAGAACACCTATGCCGAAGAGATGACTGCTGATCTGGAGCCGCTTCGCGAGCAGTTGTACAAGGAGTTTATGGGCAGATTGGTTGAAGACGATGTCTCTGTGCCGTGGACGGGCGAGGATGGTTGGACCTATTGGTCGAAGACCGAGAAGGGAAAGGAGTATCCAGCCTTGCTTCGGAAGAAGGGCGATGTGCAGCAGGTCGTGCTTGATGAAAATGAGCTTGCGAGCGGGCACGAGTACCTCAATGTGACGAACATTGCCATCAGCCCATCTGGCAAACAAGTGGCTTGGCTGCAAGACACCACCGGGGCCGAACATGCAACGCTGACTATTCGAGACATTGCATCAGGGGAACAGATCGACGAGTCAATTGATGACGTCGCCGCCTTCAACATCGCATGGCTCGACGACAAGATGCTTTTCTATCTTCGATTGGATCACGCAAATCGACCGGATCGAGTGTATCGACACGTCATTGGCACCGACGTGGCCGACGATGTAATGGTGGCCCATGAAAGCGACGAGCGATTCTGGATGGGAGTAAGCCGGCTGCTCGATGGGGCGGGTGTCATCATTCCAATTGGATCAACGCTGACAAGTGAGGTGCGATTCATAGCTTCGAGCGACCCTGTGGGTGATCCAGTATCAGTGCTGCCTAGGATTGATGGCATTGAGTACGACGTTGATCACCACGGCGACCGGTTCTTGGTACGAATCAATGATTCTGGCGACAACTTTCGATTGATGGAGGTTGCAGATAACGCGATGGGCCAGTTGGGGAAGGAACTTGTTCCGCACGATCCCGCGGTGTATCTCACTGGAGTGACATCTTTTCAGAACGCGATTGTCTTGAGCGAGCGGCGGGGCGGATACACCGCTCTTGAACTTTTGGATCCAGAGTCGCTCGAGCGACGCGTTCTTTCAGTGCCAGAGCAGGTGGCAACGATCAGTGTTGCTGGCGGAAATGAAGTGTACGACGCCTCATTTGTCCGTATCAGGTACATGTCGCCAGTTACACCAACACAAACAGTAGATGTTGATTTTGACGATCTTGAGTGGCACATGCGAAAGCAACGTGAAGTACCCGGGTGGGATGGCTCAAAGTATGGGGTGACTCGCGTGATGATTCCGGCACGAGATGGCGTCATGATTCCGGTATCAATCACACATCTAGCGGACACTCCACTTGATGGGTCGAACCCAATGCTCTTGTACGGATACGGTGCGTATGGATCCTCAATGGACCCATATTTTTCGTCAACACGACCATCTTTGATCGATCGCGGCGTGGTGTATGCAGTTGCGCATATTCGCGGCGGTGGTGAGATGGGTCGGTACTGGTACGACACGGGTAAGTTTCACGATAAACCGAATACATTCACTGACTTCATTGATGTTGCCGAAGGCTTGATTCAGAATGGGTGGGTTGATCCTGACCGGATTGCAATTGAGGGTGGTTCAGCTGGCGGCCTGCTGATTGGCGCCGTTGTCAATATGCGGCCAGATCTATGGCGGGTTGCAAACGCGGGCGTTCCATTTGTTGACGTAGTGAGCACCATGCTCGACCCAACGATTCCACTGACTGTTGGTGAATATGAAGAGTGGGGTAACCCAGCCGACCCGGCCTTCTACAAGACGATGCTGTCATATTCTCCATACGACAATGTTGGTCCAAAGCCATATCCTGCCATCCTCGTCACAGCAGGCTTGAATGACCCACGCGTCCAGTACTGGGAGCCCACTAAGTGGGTCGCCAAGCTTCGTGACTACACCACCTCAGCCCCGGGCACCAACCCCATTCTTCAACGCACCAACATGGGCGCTGGCCACGGCGGGGCAAGCGGTCGCTACGGTCGCTACCGAGAAATTGCCTGGGAAAACGCGTTTCTTCTTGACCAACTTGGGCTGCATTCACGCTGACCCACGGTCACGTTCCGAGCGTCAGTCGCCGCTGCCTGGCTCTGGTGGAGTCTGGCCAAATCCAAACTTGTGTCGCATTGATTCGACGACGACATAGAGGGTTGGAACAAGAAGTAGCGTGACGACGGTGGCAACAGCAATGCCACCGAAGACGGTCGTGCCGATTGACTGATTGCTCTTGGCTCCAGCGCCAGACGCGAGGACGAGGGGCAGCACACCAATACCGAATGCAAGTGCAGTCATCAGGATTGGCCTGAGCCGCAAGGTTGCTCCAGTGATGGCCGACTCGATAATTCCACCGCCAGCCTCACGGTGTTCTTTGGCGAACTCAACAAGGAGGATCGAGTTCTTGGCAGCGAGACCAATCAACATGACCAGCCCAATTTGCCCATATACATCAAGCGCAAACCCTCGAGCCATCAAGAACGCCAAAGCGCCAAGAATTCCAGGGGGTACGGCCATGAGAATAAGGATTGGAAGCGTCCAGCTTTCATATTGGGCGGCGAGAAAGAGGAATACTGCAATCAATGCCAATCCAAAGACCAGAGGCGCGAGGTTGCCGGCC